>QLUB01000031.1 GCA_018725205.1 candidate division NPL-UPA2 bacterium | reverse complement strand
GCTCGTTGCCGGCGGCGACCTAGCGCTGAATTACACCGCAGTGGCAGACCGCGACGAGATAGGGGACCTAAGTCGTGCTTTTGCCTCCATGGTTAAGAACCTCGGCGAGCTCATTAAGGGGGCACAGACCTCCGCGCAAGAGGTGGCAGAACGCGCCGGCCTGATTAGCGGTAGCATCGCTGAGGTAGCCGCAGGCAACAACAGCCAGGCCAATATCACACAAGAAGTGACAAAAGCGCTGGAACAGCTCGCCGCCGCCACGGAGGAGATCGCCGCTAATGCGCAGCACGCCTCCGCCGCCAGTGAAGTAGCGCAGCAAGCCGCGGCAGATGGCACGACGCGTATTGGTAACGCCATCGCTTCCCTTAACACGGTACAAGAAAACGTGACCGGTCTGGTGAAAGTTTCACAACAGATTGGTGGCATCGTCAACACGATTGAGTCGATTGCCGACCAGACGAATCTCTTAGCGCTTAACGCAGCGATTGAGGCTGCGCGCGCGGGTGAGCACGGGCGCGGGTTTGCGGTGGTGGCGGATGCTGTGCGCAGCCTAGCTGAGCAAAGCCGTGAGTCTGCACAGGAGATTTCGCGGCTGATTCGCTCCATCCAAGCGCAAATCGACACCGCTGTGAAAGTGAGCACCCAGGGAACGGCGGGGGCGCGCGGGGCGCGTGAAGCTCTCGATAACATTGTGGTTAAAGTTAACGAGATTGCGCTGATGATTGAGGGCATCTCGGCGGCGGGCGAAGAGCAGGCCGCCAGTGCCAATGAGGTTTCAGCCTCCATGCAGAGCCTAGGCGCGATTACCGAAGAAGTGGCGGCCAGTTCCGAGGAAACCGCGGCAGCGAGTGCTCAGCTAGCGGAACTGGGCAAAGGGCTCGATCAGGCAGCGCGCAGATTTAGGGTCTAGAGGGCAGTTTCCCGTCGACTCGCGCACATTTCGTGCACTAACTCCACCACAAACTCCGCGGCGGTCTCCACCAGCGCCATGTCCACGTTGTCGACCGTATCTGTAGGCCAATGCCAGTTAGGCAGCAACCCTTCCGGGGACAAGGCGAGAAAGCTTATCGCCTGGTACCCGCGCACAAGGGCCGGCATGGCATCGGTTGAGAGCAAGGTGTAGACGCCGGGGGTAACGCCTAGGTCACTGCGGCGCGCGGCCACCCTGTCACACGCCGCCAGCAGAGCGGGTGTGGCCCTAAAGACCGGAAACATTCCCTCGCCGCGCATATAGTGCAGCCTGCCTTGGCCGATGTTGTCTAGATTGATAAAGTATGCGTCGCGGTAGCTTTTGCCGTACTGCTCGATAAAGCGCGCTGCGCCATATGTACCTGCTTCCTCCGCTCCGGTTAAGAGCACGGTAAGCTCTGCCCCGGCATAGTCCTTCAGGCGTGCGGCTGCCTCGAGCACTGCCGCCACACCGGATGCGTTGTCGTTAGCGCCCGGGGTGTACTTGTTCCAGAACTCGCGGTGAATTAGTGTCAACGACGCAAACGCCAAATAGAGAGCGGGTACAAGCGCTATAATGCGCCAAGTGCCTCCCTGCCAATGTCCTACGCCAAGCAGGATGGGTGAAGCGATAAAGGACCAAGCCATCAGCAGAAATGACGTTCTAAATCCTTTGACTAAGGCCGGGCTAAAATTAAGCCCGGCTTTGCTGCTGTCAAGATGCGCGACTAAGACAATCTTCGTTCCTTGTCCGACCGGGTTCCTAGCAATAACATTCTGGCTGTGTCCGGTAGGAAAGAGGCGGCTTAGAACGGGAATAGTGTTAAGGTCAAGAAAGAAGAGCACCGTTCCAAGCAAGCTTAACCAGGGACTAGCCATCAACCAGGACATAAAGGGCCACCAGAAGAAACACGTGTGCAGCCACGAAAACGTGGTCAGAGCGCGAAAGGGCTGCAGATGTGCTTCATAGCCAAGTTCAGCTAGGATGTTCTGGCAATAACTTGCAGCCGCTCGCTCCTCCTTAGTGCAGGAGCCGCGCGGGCCAATATCCGCTGCCAAGTGTTTAATGTGTTGTAGGACTGACATGTAATCACCTCACAAAAAGTCTGAGTCTTATGTCTAGCCTGCCACACGCTAAGTCAATCCCGCGTTCGTTCTTAAGCTAATGGCTTCCGCGATGTGTGCCTCTCCTATGGCATCGCTTCCCGCCAAGTCGGCGATGGTGCAGGCCACTTTCAAAATGCGGTCGTGTGCACGCGCGGATAAGGCTAGTTTGTGGTAAGCCGCCTTTAAGAGTTTCTCTGCGGCAGGAGCGACAGGCAGTTTGCGCAAATGTTTGTGTTGCAGGCGCGCGTTACAGAAAATGCCCAGCGGTTTGAGCCTCACCTCTTGCCGCTTGCGCGCCTCCTCTACGCGCGAGCGGATGCTAAGCGAGGACTCGCCTGGAGCGCGCTCCGTCAGTTCGTGGTACTCTAAGCGCGGGACGGACAACTGCAAGTCAATGCGGTCAAGCAAGGGGCCAGAAATTTTGCCTTGGTAGCGCGCAATATCTCCCACAGAGCAAGTACAAGCTTTGAGCTTATCGCCCAAAAAACCGCAAGGGCAAGGGTTCATGGCCGCCACCAACATAAATTGGGAGGGATAAGTGAGCGTGGCACTAACGCGCGCAATCGTCACACTGCCGTCCTCTAGGGGTTGACGTAGCTGCTCGAGCACGCGCTTGCTGAATTCCGGTAGCTCGTCAAGAAAAACGACCCCGTGATGGGCAAGACTCACTTCGCCGGGCTGTGGGATCTTACCGCCGCCAATGAGTCCCCCGAAAGATATGGAGTGATGTGGCGCACGAAAAGGCCGCTCCGCAACTAAAGCCCCCCGGTCAGCCAAGAGACCCGCCACGCTGTAGATTTTCGTCACTTCGAGCGCCTCTTCCGGCTGCATGGGCGGCAGGATAGACGGTAAGTGGCGCGCCAACAACGTTTTCCCTGAGCCCGGCGGACCTACCAAGAGCACGTTGTGGCCGCCTGCCGCAACAATCTCCAGCGCGCGTTTGGCCTGCTCCTGCCCTGCAATATCTCTGAAGTCACAGGTTGCCACCGGGGTAGACAGAGTCTGTTCGGGAAAGGTTAAGCTCGGGCAAAGTCCACGCAGTATGTCGAGGAGTTCGGACAGATTGCCCGCTGCGAGTACAGGGAGCCCGTTGACCAACATGGCCTCCCGCACATTGTCTGCCGGCACTACAAACTCGTGACCCGCACGTCTAGCCACGAGAGCCATAGGCAGCGCGCCTGGAATGGGGCGCAGAACACCGTCAAGTGAAAGCTCGCCCGCAAATACCCGGCCCGCTATCGCTGACACATTAAGTTGCCCTGTGGCGACCAAAAGCCCCACGGCAATGGGCAAGTCAAAGCCCGAGCCTTCTTTGCGCAAATCAGCGGGCGCAAGGTTGACGGTGATGCGGCGTGGCGGCATCTCAAACCCGCAGTTTTTCACTGCCGCGCGCACACGCTCGCGTGCCTCGCGCACAGCCGTATCCGGCAAACCTACAATATCGAAGGCGGGAAGCCCTAGGGCTACGTCCACTTCGACATCTACTAGGTAGGCTAGAAGACCATAGACTGTGGAACCCAAAACTTTTGCCAGCATAGAGCCGCCTCGCTTTCCGCTGTAAGCCATACATCGCTGACTCCTGCATGAACAAACGTTCGATGCGCGGCAAAAGAACTCCTGCAATCCACAGGAGTTCTTATTAGGGACCGAGGATATCTTCAAACAACTCTAGCTGTGGTGCCTGTCCGGGCAACTCGATAATGCAGATGGCGTTAAACTTGAGTGCGGTAAAGGGAGGGCCCTCGCCGCTGGCGAGATACTCAACCACAGTTCTGCGCAGGCGAGCCAGTTTGCGCAGCGTTATGGCCTCCGCCGGGTGTCCTTGCGTCAGGTCTTGGCGGTACTTAACTTCCGCAAAGAGTAGCAGGCCGTGGCGAAAGGCGATAAGGTCAATTTCGCCGCGCTCTCCACGATAATTGCGGCACACAATGGCATACCCCTGGGAGACTAAGTACTGAGCGGCCAGTTCCTCACCCCGCTGGCCACGTGAACGGTTAGACACGGGACCACTGCCTGAGGAAGCTCTTGCGGTGTAGGTAACACGGCCCGTAGAGCGCCAACGCAGCATAGTGGCCCCTAGTGCCATAGCCTTTGTGTGAGCCTAGCCCCAGTCCGGGGAACTGTGCGTCCAGCTCGCACATCATGCGGTCGCGGTCTACTTTAGCGACAATACTTGCCGCGGCAATAGAAACAGAGAGCTGATCTCCTTTAACAATCGCCTGCTGTGGAACTCTGCACTGAGCCTTAGGTAGCAAGAAGGCGTCCAATAAGAGCATGTCGGGGTTGAGCTTGGCGATAATCTCTACTTGGCAGCTTTGTATAGCCTGTACGATACCGTGTGCGTCGATATACCCTTGATCACGACTAGCTATGGCAAAGGCTTCGGCTTCC
Source organism: candidate division NPL-UPA2 bacterium (assembly GCA_018725205.1). Lineage (GTDB taxonomy): Bacteria > Bacillota > UBA994 > UBA994 > UBA994 > UBA994. Next base: position 11,133 of record QLUB01000031.1, on the reverse strand, counting down.
GTCCTAATGTAACGCGCGACACGTTCGCGTTCGCTCGGTTTAAGCGCTTTAGAATCGCGAATGCCCTCCCCCGTCACGTGCTGTCGCCAGATGACGCCGCCCACGGTAACCGGTCCAGCTAGTGCACCACGTCCCACTTCGTCCATGCCCAGAATGCGGCTGTACCCTTGCGCCCAATACTTGTTTTCCAGCTCGAACATGGCGTTTTCACTCCTTGTCGAGTGTAAATCTCCCCATCTTTCCTAGGCGAAACTCGGCTAATACCAAGTCCGCAACGCGTGCGAGGTCTACCTGGCCCCCGAGAGCGAGGCACCCCCGACGCTCGCCAATGGCGGTAAGAATGCACGTTGCGTCTGTCTCAGATGCCACATCTATGCCGTATCTCTCTGACAAAACCGCTGGGTACTCGCGCACAAGGAACTGCACCAAGTGTTCCGCTAACTCAAAACGGTCAAAGCCGCCTTCGCCAATTGCCCCCGTGACAGCTAAGCGGAAGGCGATATCGGGGTCATCGAGACGAGGCCAGAGCAAGCCGGGCGTGTCCAGTATCTCCAGCCCCGAGGCGAGACGAATCCACTGTTTAGCGCGCGTTAACCCCGGCAACGCGCCTGTGCGGGCGGCTTTGCGTTGGCAAAGCGCATTTATCAGGCTCGATTTGCCGACGTTAGGTATGCCCGCAACCATCAGGCGCGGGGTGCGCAAGGCCCGACCGTTCGCGCGGTCGCGAGGAATAATCCGCTCTGCCGTCTGCTTAGCAATTTTGAGCAACTCCCGTGTACCTCTGTTGTCGCGCGCATTTACGGCAACACACACCACGCCCTCACGCTCAAAGCGCGCGGCGAAAGCAGAAGTACGGCGCTCATCGGCCAAGTCCGGCTTAGTTAGCGCGATGACCCTCGGCTTCCCACCTAACATCTGCGCAAGCAGAGGATTGTTACTAGAGAGAGGAATGCGCGCATCCCTGAGCTCAATGACCACATCCACCAGCGGGATGCACTCCGCTAAAAGCTGCTTGGCCTTGGCCATGTGGCCCGGAAACCACTGAATGCTCATGGCGCTAGTGCGGCACTAGTCGTAGTTGCGGCAAGGGCCAGAAGATAAACATAGCTTCGCCTTTAATCTCTGTTAAGGGGATAAACCCGACTGCGGGGTCGCGCGAGTCTAGGCTGAAGTTACGGTTATCCCCCATTACAAAAACTGTACCTGCCGGCACCCGTACCGGGCCAAAGGACCCGTGGGTGGGCACTCCAAGATAGGGCTCCGCAAGGCGCACCCCATCCACATAGAGATGATTCTCTCGCGTCTCCACTGTCTGCCCCGCCACCGCAATGACGCGCTTGATAAAGTCACGCTCGCGATCGCGGGGGTAGCGAAACACAACTACGTCCGAAAAACCTGGGTCTCTAAAGCGATAGACCAGCTTGTTTACCAAGACTCTTTCGTCGTGGTGGAGCGAAGGTTGCATGGACACGCCGTCCACGATGTACACTTCGATCAGGAAGACGCGAATGATAAGCGCTAAGATAATAGCTAGAGCAAAGGCTTTACCCCACTCTAGGGCTTCCGTACGCCACGACTTAGGCATAGTTAGCGTGCGTCCCGGATGCGCGCTGCTTTACCTGTTAGGCTACGGAGGTAGTACAGCTTGGCACGACGAACTCTGCCGCGGCGCATTACTTCAATGCGCTCAATGCGGGGGGAATGTACAGGGAAAATGCGCTCTACCCCAACACCGTAGGAAATGCGGCGCACGGTAAAAGTCTCGCGTACGCTGCCGCCGTGGCGAGCAATGACTGTCCCTTCAAACACCTGGATACGCTCCCTAGCGCCCTCGACAACCTTAACATGCACGCGAACCGAGTCCCCAGGCTTAAAGTTAGGGAGATCTGCACGCAGCTGCATCATTTCAATACTCTTGATTACTTCCACTTAGAAACCCTCCTTTCTTAGGCTATATAAATGGGGTGAATCCCCTTTGGCTAGCGCGAGACACTCGCGGTCGTATCTGTTGAGTTCACGCTGCAGTAATTCCGGCCTCTTCTCCAGAGTTCTACGCAGGGAGTGGCCGCGTCGCCATCTGCCAATCTCTCTATGGTTGCCTGAGAGTAGCACTTCGGGTACAGTAACTCCGCGAAACTCCCGTGGTCGCGTGTAGTGCGGGTACTCCAGTACAGGCTCAGAGGCAAAGGACTCTTCCGACGCAGACTCGGGACACCCCAACACACCCGGCAACAGCCGCGCGACACAGTCAATTACGATCATCGCCGGCAGCTCGCCACCCGTGAGCACATAGTCGCCGACAGAAATCTCCTCGTGCACGACCAACTGCATCACTCTGTGGTCGATCCCTTCGTAATGCCCACAGATAAGCACCAGATGCTGCATGCCGGACAGCGCTGCCGCTCGTGCTTGCGTTAGCACGGTACCTTGCGGACTCATTAGGATCACTCTGGTCTCCCCGCAACCATCCGCCTTTGCCCGCTCTACCACCGACTCTACCGCTGCGACCACAGGCTCAGGTTTCATAACCATGCCCGCGCCGCCGCCAAAAGGATAGTCATCGACTACGCGGTGCTTATCTAGGGCAAAGTCCCTAATGTCCGTGAGGCACACCTCCAGCAGCTTTTGTTCGCGTGCACGGCGTAGGATGCTAGAGTTTGTCACGCCGGCAAACATTTCCGGGAACAGGGTGAGCACATCTACTCTCACGCGTCATCCTCCAACCCTAGCGGTAGCGTAACAGTCATGCGTCTCTCAACTAGGTCGATTTCCTTGACTACACTCCGCAGTGCCGGCAATAGGATGTCGCCGCGCGGGCCTTCTACGACATAGACATCGTTGCTTTTTAGGGAGAGCACCTCTCTTACGAGGCCTAGCTTTTCCCCGTACTCATTAAAAACCGCAAGGCCTGCGATTTGAAAGCAGTAATAGGTCTCCGAGGGCAAGGGTAGCACCTCAGTCTTTGCAACCACCAGTTCGCCACCCACCAGTTTTTCGGCATCCTCACGGCTCAGGCAGTCGTCGAGCGCCAAAATGTAGTACCGCCCGTGGGTCTGCACTGACCGCACGTTCACCCGGCGAAACTCGTCCTTACGTCGCCACAGCATGCGCTGGCCGGGCATTTCTGTGAAGCGACGCGGATGGTCGGACAAAGGCTTAACTTTAAGCTCGCCGGCGAGACCGAGTACACCTACTACTTGAGCTACACTCACCAGTTCGCCGCTTTGCATTAGGATTCTATTTCCACGAAGATGCGTTGGTCAAGGGGGCTCGCTGCCTTCACCACAGTGCGGATAGCTTTGGCAATACGTCCCTGCTTGCCGATCACTTTGCCGATATCCTCACTTGCTACGGATACTTTGAGAATAAGTCCGTCTTCCCCCTGCACTTCTGTCACTTGGACCTTGTCAGGCTCTGCGACCAGCGACTTGGTGATAAACAGCACCAACTCACGCATGCGGGACACCTCCTTAGGTTTTCTCGAACATGCCAGCGCGGTGAAGCAAACCCCGCACTGTGTCCGACATTTGGACACCCTGATTCAGCCAGTAGTTTATCCGTTCGCGATCTAACTTGATTACGGCGGGGTTGGCGACAGGATTATAGAAGCCGAGCTCTTCGATATTGCGCCCATCCCGTGGTGAACGAGAATCCGCGACAACTACCCGATAAAAGGCGGCCTTCTTTGCACCCATCCGTTTGAGTCGTATTTTTGTTGCCATTAGTGTCACCCCCTTTCAAGTCTTCCCTAAACCAAAGGGAACTTTGCCTTCTTGCCGCCACGTTTTCCCATATCGGCAAAATTCTTCATCATTTTTCGCGATTGCTCAAACTGCTTGAGCAATCGGTTGACGTCTTGCACTGAGGTGCCGCTACCGAGCGCGATGCGCTTGCGCCTGCTGCCGTCAATAATCTCCGGACGTTGGCGCTCTCTTATAGTCATGGAGAAAATCACGGCCTCGACGCGTTTAAGCTCGCGTTCGTCAATTTGCATGTTCTGCAGCTGTTTTGCCTGAGCAAACCCAGGCACCATCCCAAGCAACTGGTCTAAAGGTCCCATGTTGCGCATCTCCTGCAGCTGAGTCAAAAAGTCTTCCAGCGTGAATGTCTGGGAGCGTATCTTCTGCTCAAGCTCTGCCGCGCGTTTGACATCTAAGGCTTCCTCAGCCTTCTCAATCAGAGAAAGAACATCACCCATGCCTAAAATACGGGAGGCCATGCGGTCAGGGTGGAACACCTCTAGGGCGTCTAGTTTCTCTCCCATGCCGATGTATTTTATGGGCTTACCTGTAACAGCCTTTGCCGAGAGGGCCGCTCCGCCGCGCGCGTCACCATCCAACTTGGTCATGACAATGCCGTCAATGGAAATAGCTTTATTAAACGCCTCTGCCACCGTTACTGCATCTTGACCGGTCATGGCATCGACTACGAGTAAAATCTCATGCGGGTGCACTGCTTTACAAATGTCTTGGAGTTCCTGCATCAGCCGCTCATCAATATGCAGTCGCCCGGCTGTGTCGATAATGACTAAGTCCCGCCCTTGGCGCATGGCGCTTTCCTTAGCAGCGCGAGCAATTTCCACTGGGTTCTTGCTCTCGCGCATCGAAAAAACAGGTATATCTAGCTGTCGTCCCAGTGTCTCCAGTTGATCTATCGCCGCGGGCCTATAGACATCACACGCCACGAGCAAAGGGTGCCGCCCATTCTTGCGTAACAGGCGCGCAAGTTTACCTGCTTGAGTAGTTTTGCCCGACCCTTGTAGACCAACTAACATCAGTACGGACGGCGGATTAGGGGAAAGGTTGATGCGGCTAGTACTGCCGCCGAGCAGCTTAATGAGCTCCTCATGCACAATCTTGATGACGTGTTGCCCGGGCGTCAGGCTCTCAAACACCGCTTGGCCGACGGCGCGCTCTTTCACTGCGGCGACAAAGTCGCGCACTACCTTTAAGTTAACGTCGGCCTCAAGTAAGGCCATGCGCACTTCACGCAGCGTCTCGGTCACGTCCTGTTCAGTGAGTTTGCCCTTGCCACGCAGTTTCTTGAAGGTGGCCTGCAATCTTTCGCCAAGCACCTTGAACATGACTACCCTCCCTTTTCGAAGCGAGCGACCAGCTGTAGCTTTTCTTCATAGCTTAGGAGCGCTGCCTCCGCTCGCCGCACTGTGTCATGCACAGCTTGACGGCTGATACCAAGCTCGGATGCGATCTCCCCTAAAGACAGGTTCTCAGCAAAGTATAGGCGACAGGCCAAGAGCTGGCGCTCTGTAAGCAAGCCCCCGTAAAAGTCTAGGAGTAAGCCCATCCGCACAAACTCCGGCACCCCGGGCACTTCACTCTGGTCCACGCCGCACACCCCCTTGCGCTACACCGCACTGAGCATAGCAGACGCGACAAGGGCTGTCAAGGAGTTTTACTTGACAGGAGGGCCGCCGCGAATTCTTGCGGGTCGAAGGGGCGCAAGTCGCTTGCCTTTTCTCCTACCCCGATGAGTTTTATGGGGACCTGTTGTTCTTCTTGGATGGCTAACACGATGCCGCCCTTAGCCGTGCCGTCGAGCTTAGTTAAGATGATGCCGGTAAGCGGGACAATCTCTGCGAATTCCCGGACTTGGCTCAGGGCGTTTTGACCGGTAGAGGCATCGACGACCAGCAAAATCTCCCGCAAAGCATCCGGCGCTTCGCGTTCAATAATGCGCCGCACTTTGCCGAGTTCCTGCATCAGGTTCGTCTTATTGTGGAGGCGCCCGGCTGTGTCTACGAGCAGAAGGTCGATCCCTTTGGCTCGGGCTGAATGCAGGGCATCATAAACAACCGCAGCTGGGTCTCCGCCCGCGGCATGAGCAATAACTTGCACGCCGGCCCGTTCACCCCAAATCTCTAACTGCTGTGCGGCCGCAGCGCGAAAAGTGTCTCCCGCCGCGCACATAATTTTCAGTCCTTGTTCGCGGTAATACTGGGCCAGCTTCCCGATGCTAGTGGTCTTGCCTACACCGTTGACACCCACCACTAGGAATACATTGAGCCTCCCCGGCTGCAACTCAATCGCCGCGGGCTTCCCAAGCCGTTCGGACACTATCTCTTGCAGCAAGGGACGAAGGAAGTGAGCTTCTTGCACTTTCCTTTCGCTGACCAGCTTACGCAGATGCTTGATCAGCCTTGCGCTGGCAGTGACCCCAACATCGTTAAGAATCAGGAGTTCCTCTAGCTCTTCGTAAAGGGACTCGTCTATCTTCCGTCCAACAATCAACGCGTCAAGTTTGACCAAGAACTTCTCGCGTGTCTTGGCCAAACCGTCTGCGAGTTTCTGCATGAATCCCATGACTTCCGCCCTCCTATGCTCCGGCTATCTCTGCCACTTTTACGGTTAGGACTTTTGATACTCCCTCTTCCCGCATGGTCACGCCGTACAGCATGTCGGCAGCCATCATCGTGCCGCGCGTATGAGTAATGATTAAGAACTGCGTGTTAGCGCATAGTTCCCTCAGTACTACGATCAGCCTTTCCACATTGGCTTCATCGAGGGGAGCGTCAATTTCGTCCAGCACACAGAACGGGGTAGGCTTAACCAACAGCACAGCACAGAGCAGCGATAGGGCTACGAGAGCACGCTCTCCGCCAGACAACAGCGTGATGCTCTGCAGGCGCTTACCCAGTGGTTGCACGTCCACTTCTATGCCTGATTCGAGTGGTCGTTCAGGCTCGCTGAGATATATCCTTGCCGTTGCCCCCCCGAAGAGCCGCGCGGCGACGTCGCTGAAGGCCTTCTGGATGGCGCTAAACCCAGTCACGAACCTTTCACCCATCACCTGGTCTAACTCGGCCATAACCCCCCGCAAGTGCTGCTCAGCCTCCCGCAGGTCGTCCTGCTCCCGTGCTAGGAAACTAATGCGCTCACTAAGCCGCTCGCTCTCCGCAATCGCCGCGATGCGTACCGGCCCAAGCTCGGTGAGTTTGGTGTCTAGTTCGGTGATGCGCGTCTCCGCCTCGCTCCGGCTAGAGAGCGTGCTGCTTTGACCTGCGGCACTGGGGTATTTTTGCCTAAGCTTGGCCTTAAGGAAATCTTCCTCAGCTGCGACACGTTCACGCCTCAGTTCCATGTTGTGCAGCCTCTGCCTAGCGTTGTTGAGCCCGCCCTGCAGCTCTATGCACATCGCCTGCAGTTTTGCCTGGCTCTGGGTCTGTTGCTCTTGCCTTAAGCGACCGGCTTCTACCTGAGCGGTAAAGGCGTCGACCTTGCGATGCAAAGTGCGGATCTCAGACTCTAGCGTTGCCATGCGCTCCTTTAGAGCCGCTACGGCACTTTCGGCCTCGCCCGCTTCTCTCTCCCCTTCCTCACGGCGCTCCCTGGCAGACGCAGCATTTTGCCTGCGCTCTGCCGCGTGAAGTGTTGCCAGCGCTACTTGCGATTCAAGGCGTGCCACTTCCACCGCTAACTCCATACGGAGCACGGAATTCGCAGCTTGTCGCTGCGATAGCTCTTCTGCGGTGCGCAGTGCTTGTTCCCGGAGCCCAGTTAACTCTGCCATCTGGGCCCTCAGGCGATTAACCTTGGTTCCCACGCCGCCATGCTCTGTCTTCAGCTGCGAAAGTTCTTTGGCTAGAGACGAAACTGCGTCTGATAGAAAACGCTGCTCTTCACTTAGGCGGGCCATTGCCTGCAGGAGTGGCTTAAGTTCGCCCTCTTTCCTGTCGACTTCGCCTGCTAACTTTCGGCCAAGCGTGACTGCTTGCTCTAGATGAGCTCGTAGTTCTGTTATCTCTCCGACAATGGATTTCTCTAGCGAGCGTTTTTCCTCTAAGAGGCTCGCAGTGCTCTCAAGCTCGCGTCGACGGGATAGCATCCATGCCTGCCGTTCGGGCCGACTACCACCGGTTATTGACCCTCCGGGGAGGACGATATCCCCATCGAGCGTCACAATGCGCCATGTATGCCCCGTCTGCGCCGCTACTTGCGATGCGGACTCAAGCCCATCACAGATTAGCGCGTTGCCTAGCGTATGCCTAACCACCGGGCCAAGCTCGGCGGGGAACTTCACCAAGTCTGCCGCGCGGCCTAAACACCCTGTCACTGCGAATGCGCGCGCAGGGAGATCACGCACGTCGCGAGGTTTAAGCGTATCAAGCGGGAAAAAAGTAGCGCGTCCCTGTGCTTTCTCTTTAAGCACGGCAATGGCCCGTTTGGCTGTAGACTCAGTATCGGTAACGATGTCGCCTACCTGTGCGCCCAAAGCAACCTCGATGGCGACTTCGTACCGTTCCTCCGTCGCAATCAGGTTGCCAACCGCACCGAGCACACCGTGCATGTTCATCCCCAACACATATCGTGCCCCGCGGCTTAGCCCTTCCATCTGCCGCTCGCTGGCTTCTAGCGCTCGGAGACGCGTTAGGGCTCCGTGCGCTTCGGCTTCTGCACGTTGACGCTGTTGCTCGAGTGACGCCGTCTGCCCTTCTAATTGCCTGAGGCGAGTCGCCGTCTCCGCATGCTGTGCCTTAGTTTGGGTAAGTCCCAGCGACAAATCCTGACGCATCTTTTCCCTCTGCTGCTGCTCCGTCGTCAAGCTCTCAAGTCTGCCCGCAAGGGTGGTGTGTTGGTCTGTCTTTCTGACAATCGATTCTCCTAAGACCTGCGTCCTTGTTTCACATTCAGCCAGTTCACCGCGCACCACATGGGTACTTTCTTCTAGAGACGTCAGATAGGCGGCATGCTCGCCTTCGGCGCGGGATAAGCTCTCGACCCGAAGCTCAGGGCATCCTTTAAGCACGGCTGATTTCTCGCTTAGACTGAGTTCGAAAGAGCCTAGCTCATCTGTGGCGTGCGACCAGTCTTGCGTCACTCTAGCTTCTTCATGCAGGAGACGGTCTAGAGCTGCTGCGGCATTCTGTAAACGGGACGTGGCCCGCTCGTGCTCTCCCGCTGTGTCGCTTAACCGCTCACTCCGCTGCTCACGTAGCAGTGTGTGCTGCAGAAGCTCCCGCTCAACCCCCCGAAACGCCGCCAAATCGACGCTCGCTGCGAGCAAATTGCCGGCTTGCTCCGCTTCGTGTATGTTTAGGCGAGATTCACTGTGGATAATCTCGTCGCTGACGCGCTGGGCTTGGGTATGTAGAGTTTGATGCTGACGTTCAGCGAGGGCCACCTCATACAATAGCAACTCTCTCTCGCAGCTGTCGCGCGTGTCAGTAAGCTCTAGGTAGTGCTTTGCTCGCTCCGCCTCACCTGCTAACGGCTCTAGTTGCGTTTTAAGCTCCCAGGCAATGTCTTGAATGCGGCGTAAGTTTCCCGCTGTGTCACCGAGGCGTGCCTCTGTTTCTTTCTTGCGCAGCTTGTAGCGGGAAATACCGGTTGCCTCTTCAAAGATAACCCGGCGGTTGCGCGGGTCAGCGCTGAGAATCTCCTCTATGCGCCCTTGGCCAACAAATGAGTAGGACTCCTTGCCAATCCCAGTGTCAAGAAACAGTTCCGCGATGTCCCTCAGCCTACAGGCCTTGCGGTTGATGAAGTACTCGGCATCACCGGAACGATACACCCGACGGGTGATGGCCACCTCGCTCAGATCTATGGGTAGCCGTTTGTCACTATTGTCAAACACGAGCGTTACTTCGGCGAGTCCTACGCCTTTGCGCTTGGCTGTCCCACAGAAAATAACGTCGTCCATGCGCGTGCCGCGTAGGAGCCTCGCGGATTGCTCACCCAGCACCCACTTAACAGCCTCGGCGAGGTTGCTTTTGCCGCTCCCGTTAGGACCGACAACGGCGGTGAGTCCTTCGCCGAGCTCAAACTCTGTTCTATCGGCAAAGGACTTAAACCCGCTTAACTCAATGCGTTTCATCCTCATAGAGTCCGCCTCCTTGTTGTTTACTCCACCGCGACAAGGAACATTTCATAATCCCCCGCTCCTATAGCACTAATTGTACCAAAGCGCGAAAGAAACCACACGAGATAACCACCTATTGCCTCGGCAATAGGTGGTTATCTCAATCTGTGTGACCTCAGGCGCGAAGATTTCGCAGCGCTTCTGCTGCTGCCGCCTGCTCAGCCTGTTTTTTGCTTCTGCCTTCTCCGATGCCCATGGTACGCCCGTCAACAGATACCCCTACACGATAAGTGCGGTCGTGGTCAGGGCCGCTGTAGCCTATGAGCGTGTAGTTCACAGCCTCAGGCCTAAACTCCTGCAGGGCGCTCTTAGCATCCGGGAACGCTGCCGCATCATCGGTGTTGTCAAGCATATCGGCGTAAAACAGCTGAAACAACTCCTCCGCACGGGGAAGCCCGCCGACAAGATAGGCCGCACCCAACAAGGCCTCCGCACAACCTGCCAGAATCCTTGGCCTTGCGGCACCATTACTGCCAATGGCGCTACGCCCGAGCAATACGATTGTTGGCAGATCAAACAGGCGCGCAATAGCGGTAAGCGCGGCTTCACAAACCAGATTTGCCCGTAAGCGGCTGAGCTGCCCCTCCGCCAGCGAAGGAAATCTCCTGTAGAGATGCGAGCTGCAGAGTAGCGACAATACAGCGTCACCCAAGAACTCTAAGCGTTCGTTGTCAAGGCTCCCCGGGTTGTCGTTAACATATGAAGAGTGAGTCAGAGCTTGTTTTACGAGCCGCTCATCGCTAGGCGAAAACCCGAGACGTTCGGCTAGCAACCGTATGCTACTCAATCGCAACGCTCCACCTCTAAACGTGCTTCTCGATGTATCGCACCGCGTCGCGCACAGTGACTATGCCGGCAACTTCATCGTCATCGAGCGTAATGTCTAGCTCCTGCTCTATCGCCATGGCAATCTCAATAAGATTTATGGAATCCGCGCCGAGGTCAGCCCGAAAACGTGAATTCAAGTCAATTTTGCCGGCGTCTATGCGGAGGATTCGCGCTGTTACGGCACGCACCCGCGTAAAAATGTCCTCCATAGCGCCCTCTCTATTTGGGTACTACGATGAGGCCGATAGTGCCAGGCCCCACATGTACCCCAATTACTGGGCCAATAACATTCGTGAGCACGCTGCTTACACGATACGATTTCTCAAGCAAGGCTTTCAGCTCTGCGGCTCGCTCCGGACAATTGCCGTGCACAATCGCTACTTGTACTTCTCGTCCGTGAGGAACAAACTCGCCTGCCGCCTCAATCAT
>QLUB01000030.1 GCA_018725205.1 candidate division NPL-UPA2 bacterium | reverse complement strand
AATACGTACTTTTCATGTCACTATTTTAGCATACTTTGGCATATATTTAAACAACTAATTATAACTCCCTGCTTGAGCTTAGTATGTGCTGGAGCGTACTCTCTATACTTAGGAAAAACTTCCTATAAGCGCGCGCGACTACTCCACAGAAAAAATATAGTAGTAAACTGGCTGTCCTCCGTTGAAAAATTCAAGTTCACAGTTGGGAAATCTCACCTTAATTTTCTCCGCCAGCGACTTAGCGGTGGCTTCTTCCGTGTCCGCCCCCGCGAAAAGTGAGATCACGCCATCATCATCCGTGACCATATTCGTAAGCAACGCCAGCGCAACTTCATTGACATCGGCACCTACCGTGTCTATGCCTTTGTCGCTGAGACCAAGGATGTCACCTTCTGCAATTTCGCCCATATCACCGTTATAGGACTTTATCGCATAGGTCACCAAGCCTGTCTTTACCCCGCTCATGCGCCTTTGCATCGCCCGAGCAACGCGCTCAAGCTCAAGCGCGTCAGCCTCATAAGACAGCATAGCTGCTAAACCCTGAGGAATCGTACGGCTCGCGATTACGGCAACTTCCTTGCGCGTGACTTCTTTAACCTGGGAAGCGGCTAAGATCACGTTCTTGTTGTTGGGTAAAATCACAGCGCGCTCACAGGCCAAGCTGTTAACAGCGGCAGCTAGGTCCTCGGTGCTCGGGTTCATGGTTTGTCCGCCTTCCACGATTACGTCCGCGCCTAGACTCAAGAAGATCTCGCGTAGGCCTTCGCCGGCGGCAACCGCCACCACGCCGATGGACTTCCCTTGACCCGGGCGAACTGCCTTTAGCTTTTCCTCCGCCCAAGCAGTGTGGGCGTGCTGCTCCCTCATGTTTTCGATTTTTATGGCGCTGAGCTCGCCATGTTCAAGCGCTAGCTCCATTACCGTGCCGGGGTGATTAGTGTGGATATGCACCTTAATCACACCTTCGTCACCCACAACTAACAGGGAGTCGCCATAGGACTCAAGGCTAGGACGCAGCATATGATCCTCTATGCGCGGGTTAAGGATCAAAAACTCAGTACAATACTGAAATTCAATCTCTAGAGCTGTAAAGTACTGTTTCTCCGGTTCGGGTAGCGCCTTAGGCGCATCGATGGCCACCGGTAGCTCAAGTTCTTTACCCAGCAGCGCATGCAGAAACCCGCGGTAGATGTGAACTAACCCCTGGCCTCCTGCGTCTACCACGCCTGCCTTCTTCAGTACCGGCAGCATGTCAGGCGTGCGCGCTAACGTCTTCTCCGCCTGTTCAATTACCGCCTGCATCAGATTGGCAATGTCTGGCTCAGTGCGCGCCTTAGCTTGCGCGGCGCGGGCGGCATCACGCGCCACGGTGAGAATCGTTCCCTCTACAGGCCTGCCGACGGCCTTGTACGCCGTTTCCACTCCCGCCATTAAAGCTAAAGCAAAGTCGGTCCCTTGGAGAACAGTCTTTCGTTCCAAGGAACGGCTAAAGCCGCGAAACAGCTGCGACAGAATAACACCGGAATTTCCGCGCGCTCCCATAAGCGACGCAGAAGCCACTACTTGAGCCACGGCGGCACAAGTGTCAAGATTGGGTTTGTCAAGTGCACGCACGACTGCCTGCAAGGTAAGGTGCATGTTAGTACCGGTGTCGCCGTCAGGAACTGGGAACACATTCAAGGCATCTACTGCCTGTTTGTTTGCCTCTAGACTCTTAGCGCCAAGCAAGAACATATTGCGTAGGAGGATCGCATCTATCTGCTTTGCAGTCACAACCTTCATCCTCCTAAAACTTCTCGTTTACGCGCACGCCTTGTACATTGACGTTAACTTGCTCTACTGACAAATCAACCAAGGTTTCCACTACGTATCTTACTTTTTCCATGATATTTTGAGCTACCTCAGATATTTTAGTGCCATAACCCACGATAATGTAAAGGTCAATGACTACGCTGTTGCCGCTGACGTGCACTTCTACGCCGCGGGACAAATTCTCCTTGCCTAGAAGCTCGATAAACCCATCGCGAATACGGCTGCGCGAGCACATGCCTACAAGGCCATAGCACTCCAAGGCAGCCACGCCTGCTACCGTAGCAATAGCTTCCGCGGTAATGACTATTTTGCCATAGTCTGTCAGTATAGTCTGACTCACTGCGTTTCCTCCCTCTCTCCTGCGTACAGTCATCTTTTATTCGCCATTGTCTCTAATATTCCTGTTGCCGCCGTCCTTGCCAGCGTGGTTTCGTATGTGATAGAATTATTTTCGTGAAAAGGAGGTGCGGATACCATGCACAGATGTGAAGTCTGCAACAAAACCAAGTCTTCCGGCAACAAGTTGAACTACAAGGGGACTCAATTGACTAAACGCACCAAGCGTACTCGATTCCCTAACATCCAACGAGTGCGTGTTATTGCTGAAGGACAGCCGACTAGGCTCAACGTGTGTACAACATGCCTCAAGTCTAACAAAGTTACTCGCGCCGTGTAAATGATAAAAACAGGTAATGCAAAACCCTCCTTTGGTTTCTGACCGGCAGGAGGGTCTTCACTTTCGATTTGCCTAACGATTTCTCCTGTTGCGCCAAAACAAGCGCAGGATGCCAGCAAGCCACTTGGGAGGCTTGTAGACGCTGATTCTCATATGCATCCTCCTCCTTCTTTGGCTCATGCCGCAGTATATGCAAGGTGTGCTTATACGTGTGAAAACCGGGGGTCTTACCCCCGGTTTTTCCCTGCTTCTAGAACACTCGCCGCAAAAGCTCTTCGGTCAGGACTTTGGAAAAAAGAAACCCCTGCAACTAGGTGCGTCGCGCCTTCTGCTAGGCACAGCTTTGCGGTTTCCAGTGTGATGCCGCCATCAACCTGTACAGCTATATCCCGCCCATGCGTGAGCGCGAGTTCGCGCACCGCACTAATTTTCGTTAACACACTTGGGATAAACTTCTGCCCACTAAAGCCGGGATTAACCGTCATCAGCAATACCGCATCTAGATCGTGAATAATACACTTGAGCACGTCTACTGGCGTAGCTGGATTTAGGGAAACACCGGCCTGCACGCCCAATTCTTTAATTGCGTACACGAGTCGGTGCAGATGATGCGTCGCTTCGTAGTGCACGGTAATGAGCCCGGGGCCGCTCCGTGCAAAGTCGGCAACATGCTTTTGGGGCTCGGCCACCATCAGGTGGCAGTCGAACTTCAGCTGTCCGTGGCGTCTGACGGCATGGGCCATGTTCACGCCATAAGAGATGTTAGGCACGAAATTGCCGTCCATGACATCTATATGCACATCGCCTAGTCCTGCAGAGACAACGCTGTCTAGCTCCTCCCCTAAGAACAGCAAATCAGCTGCCAACAACGACGGTGACAGTACAATCACTTGTATCGGCTCCTTTCTTGTAGCCTGACTTCCTCGAGGAAAGCCAAGTAGCTCTTATAGCGTTCTGGAGCTATGGCGCAACTTGGCAGTAACACGCCCTTTACTTCGCATCCTGGTTCACCGCTGTGCCGGCAATCGCCGCCAAAACGGCATCGTTCTCGCGCGGAGCGCATCTCCGGAAAGTACTCGGCTAGATTAAGGCTAGTGAGCCCCTCGGGTAGGTCCAAGCGGCTAAACCCCGGGGTATCAGCAACGAAAGCCTTGTAATCAGGCAGGTAATGCAGCTCTACATGGCGCGTGGTATGTCTGCCGTGACGCGTTTTCGCGCTAACTTCTCCTACAGGGGGATTAGACTGAGGGCATAGGATCCGCACAAGACTTGATTTACCCACGCCTGACTGCCCCGCGAGTACGGAAGTTTGCCCGCGCAAAACGTCTAAGAGCTCGCTTGGCGCATCTTCACACGTCAATGACCCGAGAATGACAGAGTAGCCCGCCTTCTCATATATACCCCTGAGTTCCCCGCGCTGCTGTAAATCCGTCTTGTTAAAAAACACTATACCCCGCAGTCCCAGCACTTCCGCCGCAACCAATACTCTGTCCACAAGGATGAGATTCGGCTCGGGTGAGGTCATGGCGGCAACCACTACCACTTGCGAGACGTTAGCAACTAAAGGCCGCTCCAGCACATTGCGCCGAGGCAAAATGCTCTGGACAACACCCTCGCCCTCGCCGAGCGCAGTGACTTCAACCATATCGCCCACACAAGGAGTGTCCTCTTGCAGGCGCAGTCTGCCGCGGGCACGGCATCTAAGTAGAGCAGGCCCAACCTGAACAAAGTAGTAGCCGGCTAAGAGCCTTACGACCCGTCCCACCAAAAGCTAAGTGCCCCCCTGCCCAATTATCTCGTCGCGGTCGATGCGCCCGTCAATCCTTACGATTAGTCGAAAGGGAGCAATGCCGGACACGGGGACGCGTATTTCCCCATCCTGACGCTTGTGCACACGGTCGTAGACCACACGCATGCCTTCCCTGTCATCTACACTAACTTCTATGCGCGTGTTCTCGGCTAATCTGTCTGCGGAAATGACAACCACTGTGGCAGCTTGCTGGCCGCGGCTCACCACTATGGACACTTCTCCGCCTAGGGGAAGGCGTTCTCCTGCTTGAGGCGTCTGGGATATAACCCGTCCGTAGGGAACCGTAGCGTGGAACTCCTGGGTTACGGGAGTTCTTACGGATAGGCCAACTTCGCTAAGGCGCGTTACAACTTCCGCCTCTGTAAGCCCTACTAGGAGGGGCGTAAGCACTTCGACCACAGGTACCCCTAAGCTGATCAAAACATCAATGTGCTCTCCACGCTGTGTCAAGGTGCCCGGGCGCGGGTTCTGTTCTATAATTTGCTCTGCGGGGACAGTTTCGTGCGTTCGTTCTGTTTTTTGCCCGAGCACAAACCCTTCTCTGGTGAGGGAAATCTCCGCCTGTAACAACGTCATGCCTATAACGTTGGGAACTTCTAGAAGCTCAGGACCCCGGCTAGGGACAATCTCCACGGTGCGCCCTGCTCGCACAGTCTGGCCGCCTTCCGGGTTCTGCCGCAGTACGACGTTAGGCGCAACATCAGGGTTAGACTCGGCCTCTTTGATGGTGTGGTTCAGACCTACCTCGCGGAGGTCGGCAGTGGCTTCCGCTAGGGTTTTCCCTACTATTTCTGGGACAACTACTTCGGGACGAGGCCAGAATGTGTAAAGCAATCCGGCAACCGTCAATAGCATCGTCACTGCCATCACGGAGGACACAACCGCTAACCAAGAAACCTTGCGCTTTTGCTTCTCCACGCCGCTCCTCCTTGAGTCTCGTCTAGGCGTTACAGCCGCTTCTCTTTGGGTTACACCATTTCCTGCTAAGAGGGAGAGAGCGTCAAATAAGGCTTGGGCTGTCTGGTACCTGTTGTCCTGTTCTTTGCGGAGGCACTTCATAACTACGGCCTCAAGCCTTGGGTCAATGGTAGGACATAGCTCACTTAAGGGACGGGGTGACTCCTGCAAGTGCTTGAGGCCGATAGAGAAAACATTGTCTCCGGTGAACGGCAAATCTCCTGCCAGCATCTCATACATTACCACGCCAAGCGAATAAATGTCTGAGCGCTCATTGGTGAAGCCACCCCTAGCTTGCTCCGGCGACAAGTAATGTACAGAACCCATTAGTGCGCCCGATTGCGTCAAAGTGGAGGACGTTGTCGCACGCGCGATGCCAAAGTCTGTGACTTTAGCCTGTCCATCTCTGGTCATCAAGATATTCAGAGGTTTTATGTCCCTATGGATAACGTTATGTTGATGAGCGTGTCGCAGTGCTTCGGCGATCTGCATCGCTATATCAATGGCGACTTTGCTCTCAACTGTGCCGCTATCGACAATTAGTTCCTTAAGGGTCTTCCCCTCGACGTACTCCATGACTATGAAATGCGTATCTTGGTCCTGACCCACATCGTAAATCGCTACTATGTGGGGGTTAGAGAGGCTTGCGGCTGCTTGTGCTTCGCGGCGAAACTTAGCTACAAAGTCTCCATCGACGGTCATTTGTGTGTTAAGCACCTTGATGGCTACAGTGCGGTTCAGCAGGGCGTCACGCCCCCTGTACACGAAGGCCGTCCCCCCGCCTCCTAGCCGCTCACCTACTGCGTAACGCCCCCCCAATACCTTTCCCGTCATGTTCATACGCTGTCCTCTCTCATCGCTAACAAAATCGTCACGTTATCGGGCGCACCCCGCGAAAGGGCTTCCTCCATGAGGTGCCTAATCACGGCCGCCCGGTCGTTATCCTCGCGCAGGATTCCCTCGATTTCCCGATCGGAAAGCACTCCCGTCAAGCCGTCCGTGCATAACAACAGCATTTCGCCCGTCTGCCAATCCACATGCTGACAATCCGTCCTTAGCTCGGGGGCAACCCCTAAGGCGCGAGTAAGAACATGGCGCTGAGGATGATAGCGAGCATCACCCAAGGAAATGCTACCATGCCGAAGTAACTCCTCGACCACGGAGTGGTCGTGAGTTAGCCTCGTCAAAGAACCGCCCGAAAACATGTAGGCTCGGCTGTCCCCCGCATGACAAATGTAGATTTGCTCAGGCAGTAAAAGAGCAGCCGTCAAGGTGGTGCCCATGCCCGCGTACTCCGCGTGGCGCTCGGCAGCCGAGTAAACGGCAGCATTGGCGTGCGCGAAGCCCTGTTCGAGCACCTTAGACGCGTGCAGGCCAAGGCAATCGGCGCGGATGGAGCGCGAGAGCTCTTCTGCAGCCATACGACTGGCGACATCGCCAGCCAAATGTCCGCCCATGCCATCGGCCACAGCGCAGAGAAAGGCATCGCAACCTGCCAGAGAAACCTGTTCGCTTAACACGCAATCCTGATTCTCTGCTCGCACTTTTCCGCGATTAGTATCCGACACAATTCTGAACAAGCAACCACCCCGCCAACTATTCTTGCAGGTTACCGCGCAATTGCCCGCATGCGCCCTGAACTGAAGTTCCAAGCCCGCGGCGAACAGTCACGGCAATACCCTCGCTGGACAGAACTTCCTTAAACATCCGCACCGATGCTGGTAAAGGAGACTCGAAACTGGAGTTAGCCACAGGATTATAGGGGATGAGGTTAACGTGAAAATTGCCGCCTTTGATCTTCTGTACTAATTCTCGGGCGTGTCGTTCGCGGTCATTAACCCCTTTGATGAGGACATACTCGATGGTCACGCGGCGCTTAGTCACCTCAGCATACCTATGCATGGCGGCTAGCACCACATTGACAGGGTAGGCTTTAGCTACGGGCATTAGCGACTGCCGAAGTTCGTCATCTGCAGCATTTAGGCTCACCGTAAGCGTCAAGGGCAACCCTTCCCCAGCCAAGCGTTCTATGCCCGGCACCAACCCGCACGTAGATACAGAAATGCGCCGGGCACTAATCGAACACAGCGGCCCCACCGCGATGCGAATAAACGCTAGGCTCTCTTCATAATTGTCCAAGGGCTCACCCATACCCATAAGGACGATGTGCGTAACTCGCTCGCCTTTGGCACGGAGATGAGCGTTAGCAAGCAGCAATTGCGCGAGCATCTCGTGACGCGAAAGGTTTCTGGCAAAGCCGCCTTTCGCCGTTGCACAAAACGCGCACCCCATTTTGCACCCGGCTTGCGTGGAGACACAGAGTGTAAGTCCGTGCCGATAGCGCATAATGACCGCCTCGACTACCTGGGTGTCAACAAGTTCTACGGCCAGCTTAGTTGCTCCGCCGTCTGTTCTTGCTGCCACTACTTTGGCGGAGAGTACGGGTACACTTTGCTGTGCAAGCGTGTCGCGCAAAGACTTCGGAAGATTGGCCATTTGCGTGTAGTCAAGCACCCCTTGCTTAAAGATCCACTCCTCAATTTGCTGGACACGGTACTTTTGCTCCCCCAAAGACGCAATCCATGCCGATCTCTCTTCATGCGCCAACGTAATGAAGTCCAAAACCAAATTTCTACGCCTCCCGTCAAATTCCTGCACGCTGTAATGTCGCTATATAGAATCCGTCAATCTGGTCTCGATGAGGCCAGACGTAGAAGCCGGGGCCTTCTCCGCTGGACAGCGCTTGTCTAAAACGTGCTGGCATCGTTTCCGCAACCTTAAAATCCGGTCGTTCCGACAAGAGGTGTTCGACAACAGCAGTCGTCTCCTCCGGCTCTGTGGTACAGACGCTATACACCAAAGTCCCGCCTCTAGCCACGAGTTTCGCGGCAGACAAGATCATTGCGCGTTGGTTTGCGGCAAGTTCTCGAACAGAATCATCGTTATGCCGCCAGCGCAAGTCCGGTTTGTGCCGCAGCACGCCAAAGCCCGAACACGGAGCGTCTAGAAGCACTTTCTTGACTTCGCCGGTAACACCAAGCGCTTCGTGCACTGCCTTGTGAATCGGGCGGATTGACTTAAGTCCTAACCGCGTCGCGTTCTCTGCGACTAGCTGTAACCGTTTGGCATTCCTGTCGAAAGCAAAGATCTCCCCTTGATCACCCATTAGCTCGGCGAGATGCGTTGCCTTGCCCCCCGGCGCGGCACACAAATCCACAACGCGCTCATGCGGTTCCGGCGAAAGAAAGTGCGCACACATCGCTGAAGCTTCGCCCTGAACGGAGTAGAGCCCGGCGGTAAACAGCTCGTCCGCAAAGGAAGGGGTGGGCACGGGGTAGAGGATTTCCGGTACGTACCGCCCGTCCTCTACCGTGATATTGCGCGCTTTTAGATGCACTGCTAGGTCTTGGACACTCATACGCGTAGTGTTAGCGCGGATGCTAAAACGCGGCGGGAGATTGTTTACGCAGAGCAGCGATTCTGTCTCGTGTGCCCCTAGGCGCTGCAGATAGCGCGTTACAAGAAACGGCGGATGGGAATAGCGCACGGAAAGATAGTGTACTAAGTCCTCGGACTGCTCCGGCCACGTAAACAGGTCCGCCTGCGTTAAACGGCGCAACACGGCGTTTACTAGCCTAGATGTGCCGACATGCCCAAAACGATGGGCCAACTTTACTGCTTCGTCTACGGCTGCATGGCGCGGGACCTTGGCAAGGTACATTATTTGATAGGCACCCAGCCGCAGGATGTTTCTTATGGCGGTCGGGAGTGTTTCTAGGGGTCTTTGCAGTAAGCGGTTAAGCTGAAAGTCTAAGGCTAATTTCATACTCACAGTTCCATATACAAGTTGAACAAGCAGTGCCTTGTCGGCACTGCTTAGAGAATTGGCCGAGACGCGCTCTATACTGAGGTTAGCAAAGGCCCCGCGCTCGTCAACGGCAATCAGAGCCTTTAGGGCTAAGAGCCTAGGCGAGGGACTACCCCCTGCGGTCACGGAGCAGCATCAAGCGCAGAAGGTTTGCCAGTGCAACCGCTGTGGCGGCCAGATAAGTGTATCCTGCGGCACGTAGCATGTCGCGCACGGGGCCCTCTTCCTCACGCGTCACATAGCCACCGGCGGCCAACAACTCCACAGCCCTACTACTGGCGTTAAACTCCACGGGCAGGGTAACGAACTGAAAGAGCACGGCGGCTGAGAAGAAGAGGATGCCGACGTCCATCAAAGCGGGAGCACTAAACAAGTAACCTGCGAAGAACAGGGGGAATGCCAAATTTGAGCCGATGCCGGCAACGGGCAATAGCGCCGTACGCAGAGCCAGCGGCGCGTAGCCTTCAGCGTGCTGCGCGGCATGGCTTGCTTCGTGAGCCGCTACCCCCAGCGCCGCGATGGATGCGCCGTTGTACACCTGTTCTGAGAGCCGAACACGGCGTACGCGCGGGTCGTAATGGTCAGACAGCCTCCCCCCTACGGCTTCTACGGTGACGTCATCTAAGCCTGCCTGCTTAAGCAGTTCTCGCGCTACCTGTGCCCCGGTACGCCCGGAGCGCACGCGCATGGCACTGTACTTTTGATAGGCACTTTGAATCTTCAGTTGTGCCAGCATTGCCAGCACCATCGCCACAAGAATTAGCCCCACCCCTGGTCCACTAAAAAACATTTTTATCCCTCCTAATAAAATACAGTGTCGGGGTTACGACTGAGATAGCCGCGATAAAAGTCTAACGCCGACATGACTCTCTTCCCCGCAGGCAGCACCTTCTGTAACTCAATACTGCCATCCCTACATCCCACCCACAGCCTACCGTCTTGGCACGACACAGCCCCGGGTGGCAGGGCTGGTCCTCCTGCAGTCGGGCATGTCGCCAAAATCCCTAGGGTTCCCTGTCGCCAGTGAGTGTATGCTCCCGGCCACGGGTGCATACCGCGCACTAAAGCATCAATCTGCCTAGAGTCCAAAGACCAGTTGATTAGCCCATCAAGCTTACGCACTGTGCGCGCGGTAGACATCAAGTCATGCGCCTGCGCGGTGCGCTGTTGCTGACCTGCGTCCGGTAATGCCACCACCCGCAACATGAGCTCTGCCCCAAGCAGTGCGAGTTTCGCCGTAACACTGCCGCAGGTGTCCTCCGGGGTAATAGGGATGGCCCGCTGCTCGATGATATCCCCGGTGTCTAGTCCCCGAGCCATTTGCATTATTGTCACGCCGGTTTCACGCTCGCCGTTAACGATGACCCAGTGTATCGGCGCTCCGCCGCGGTACTTCGGCAACAGCGAAGCATGGATGTTTTGGCAGCCAAAACGTGGCACCGCTAGGACAGCAGTTGGCAGGAGTTTGGCGTAAGCAGCTACAACGATTACGTCCAGCGACTGCCCACGCAGAAAATCCAGCACTTCGGAGTTTCGCAGCGAACACGGCTGCCATACCGGCAGGCCAAGTTCAAGTGCTGCCAGTTTTACCGGGGGAGATGTCAGCCGCCTGCCCCTGCCCGCAGGGCGATCCGGTTGTGTAAACACAGCCACCACAGTATGTCCTTCCCCGTGCAGGGCGCGGAGGGCGGGCACCGCGAATTCGGGTGTACCCATAAAGACTATGCGCTTACTCACTGCCTGCTTCACTTCCGGCCACAGGTTCAAGTTCTATGGCTTTATCGATAAAGAGAACCCCGTCGAGATGGTCAATTTCGTGTTGCAGGCAACGGGCAAGCAGTGCCGTAGCCTCAAGCTCACTTACTGTGCCGTCTGGGTTTAGGCCGCGCACCACTACCTCTGCGCTACGTTTCACCTGGCCGTACACACCAGGTACGCTTAAGCATCCTTCCGTATCGACTTCTTCACCATCTGATGCTATTATTTCCGGGTTAACGAGCGCAAGCTTTACGCCGTCCGCGTCCATAACAATGACCCGCTTAGGCACACCAATCTGCGGTGCAGCTAGGCCTATCCCGTGGTAGTGATACATCGTTTCAAACATGTCTTCGATCAGCCGCTGTAGTACGTCATCAAAGCGTTTGACCGGGCGCGCCCGTTCACGCAGAATATCCTCACCATGCTCGCGCACAATCCTTACAGCCACAGAATTACCACCTCTACTCTAATATGATATACCAACGTGCTGAAGATGAACAGAGGTCGGTAATTCTTACGCGCAAGCCCGCAAGCAATTCTTGCAGAGTTTTTCTGTTTTTCGCTTTTAGGGTCAGCTGATAGCGGTAAATGTCCTTGACTCTTGCCGGAGCCTCAGCCACCGGCCCTAGCGCCACGATAGCGCCACTCGAAGCGCAAAGCTCCCCTACTGCTTGCGCAGCCTCGAGAACTCGCCTCTGATCCCTCCCACGGAAACAGAGCGTGGCCAGCCCTCCAAATGGCGGATAGGACAACTTGCGCCGCAGGCTACTCTCAACTTTATAGAAGCCACTGTAGTCGTGCTTCTCCAGCAACCGCAGGCAGTAGTGCTCTGGGTTATAGGTCTGAATAAACACCCGTCCACGCGCGGTGCCCCGCCCGGAGCGCCCTGCCACCTGCATCAGCAAGGCAAAGCTTTCTTCTACCGCGCGGAAGTCGGGATAGTACATGCCGCTGTCGGCATCCACCACACCGGCTACGGTGACGCGCGGGAAATCTAGTCCTTTGGCAATCATTTTCGTGCCCAAAAGGATATGCGAGTCCTGCCTGCCAAATTCAGTCAATAGCTTTTGATGTGCGCCCTTTCTGGCGGCTGTATCGGCGTCAAGGCGAGTAAAAAGAAAGTCCGGGAACAGAGCGCGCAGTTCCTCTGCTAGCTTCTCGGTCCCGGCACCGCGGTTGTGCACTTGCTGACCGCGACACCGCGGGCACTCTCCTAACGCCCGCATGGAGTAACCGCAATAATGGCACTTAAGCAGCCGCACGCCTGCATGGAAGCGCAGGCTTACGTCACAGTGCGGACAGGTTGGGATGTGCCCACAATCGCGACAGAGAGACATCTGTGCGTAGCCGCGGCGGTTAAAGAGCAGCAGTGCTTGCTCGCCTGCCTGGAGGCCTAGAGCAACAGCTTGCCGCAGGGGACTCGACAAGAGCCCAGAGAGACCCTGTCTTAGCTCCTCGCGCATGTCCACAATATTAACTTCCGGCAAGTTTGTCCCGTGCGGTCGCGCGGTTAACTGCAGGAGCTTCGTCCCGCCACGCTCGGCAGAGGAGTACGCCTCCAGTGAGGGTGTTGCACTGCCCATAAGCAGTACCCCACCTTGCTGTCGAGCCCGAAGCTGCGCTACAACTCGAGTATGGTAATTCACGCCGCCTTCGTGGCGGTAGCTTTGCTCATGCTCTTCATCCATGATGATCAACCCTAAACGCGCAGTCGGAGCGAAGACTGCCGAGCGCGCGCCTACAACGACTTGGCTTTCGCCGCTTAGCACTTTCTGCCACGCCCTAGCGCGTTCGCCTGACGAAAGTCCACTGTGCAACACTCCCACTTGCTCCCCAAAGCGATGCACCACGTTGGCAATAACCTGCGGCGTCAGCGCGATTTCCGGAACTAAGTAAATAGCCTGCTTGCCTTGACTAAGAGCGATCGAAATTGCGTTAAGATAAACCTCCGTCTTGCCACTGCCGGTTACGCCGTAAAGCAGATGAGGTTTGGCATGACCGTTGGTTAGGGCTTGCTTAACTTGCTCTATGGCCTCTATCTGCTCAGGCATCAGCTGTGCCGGCGCATGGCGCGTGAGAGTCTCCTCGAGACGCACCGGCGCCCGCTTGACCCTCTTTAGTCCACTAACCTCTTTCGCAGCGAAAGGCACCGGGAGCATCAGGTCGATAATCGCTCCGCGTGGGCACAGATAAAAGTGTGCCAGCTCCTCTGCCAAACTTAGGAGCTCGCTACTTAACCACACTGCACCTGCGTACAACGTCTTGCCAAGGCATTTAATTTCGTCGGGGATATCCGTAGTAGGGCTATGCCCTACTACTAGAGCAGCTCTAGCGCTGTTGCCAAAGGGAACCTGCACGAGACTGCCTAAGGGGGCCTCACCTTGATAGGTGAAGACTCGGTCGTAGAGAACCGGGACATTAACCACAACTTGACTGTACATCGCCCGAAAAAAGCTAGGGCTCCGCTACTTTATACTGTCCCGCAAGCGCTGATAGGTGATGATGCCCTTGTCAATTTCCTCTAAGGCTGTCGTCACCGGCTTGTCCACGACAGGCTTCTTCTGCACCATCAACTCCCGTGCCCGCTTTGCCGCACAGACGACTAGGGTGTACTTGCTGTCAACTCGCCGCAAGAGTTTATCTACGGACGGATGAATCATCATGTGTTTCGCCTACCCTTCCACTGTTTCGTCTTTATCGTCTTTGTCGAGCGCTTCATCTTTGCTGTCCCGCGCATACAGGCGGTGAGCTACAGTCTCAGGCTGCACCGCGGACAGCACTATGTGGTCGCTGTCCGTAATAATGACCGCGCGCGTGCGACGACCATAAGTTGCGTCAATCAGCATCCCGCGGTCACGTGCTTCCTGCACGATGCGCTTAATGGGCGCAGACTCCGGGCTGACAATGGCCACCACTCTGTTGGCGGACACAATGTTGCCAAAGCCGATGTTGATAAGTCTAATCTCCATGCTCAATGCTCCCTTCAGCCACGGACTATTCAAGGTTTTGTACTTGCTCTCTTATTTTCTCCAACTCAGCCTTTATGTCTACCGCAACTTGACTTATGGCTACATCTCCTGATTTGCTCCCGAGCGTGTTAACTTCGCGATTCATTTCCTGTAGGTAAAAATCCATCTTTCTGCCTACCGCCTGTTGGCTGAGAAACTGGCGGAAATTGTGCAAATGGGTGTTAAGCCTCACTACTTCTTCAGTTATGTTGGCGCGGTCGGCAAACAGAGCTACTTCGAGCTCTAACCTATTTTGGTCGAGCACTGTGTCTTGCGTCAAGCGCTTAATGTTTTCCAGCAGGCGCTGTCGGTAGTTGCTAACGCTGTCCCGCGACAAATCGTCTATGCGATCCACACCGCACTTGATGAACGCAAGCCTCGCCACTAAATCGTCACACAGGCGCTTCCCCTCCTGCTCGCGAGCCGAGAGTAGGGCGCTCAGGCCAAGCGCAATCAATTCCTTAGCGCGCTCGCGGCTCGCCTCCGAATCATCGCTCCTCTCCTGCTCCACCACTACCCCCGGCAGCGACAACAGGTAGTTTAAAGAAACGTTCTGCATCGGGTCTAAACCGAGTTCGCCAGCTAGGTAAGTGAGTCTATCCCTGTACTCCCGGAGCAGTTCTTCGTTAAAGACCACCGGGCGCGCATTCAACACTTGCGACTGCAGTTTTAGGGAAATCTCCACCCGCCCACGCGCCACTTTTTCCCGCACTAGGACCTTGATCTCTTCCTCAAGTTGCGCCAACTCTCTAGGTATACGCAGAGACAGGTCGAGATACCTATGATTGACGGACCTCATTTCGACAGTGAGTAAGCCTAGCTCGCACTCGCCTTGCACCCTGGCAAACCCTGTCATGCTGCGCAAACTCATGCTGTAACTCCTTCCATGGGCCTCTAGCCGATACACTCCTGCAAATAGTATACCGTCTTTACCCAGAGAATCAAGCAGCCCAGTGCGCGAGGAGGCGGCGCACCCCGATAATTAACGGTAGGCAACCCAATGCCAACGTCACTACCCCCCAAGCAGCACCCCCGAGGGAAACATTGCCGAACAGATCCCGCAGGAAAGGCCAATAAATGGAGGCCAATAATAACCCGGCTGAGGAAATCACCGCCCCAAGCAATAGGGGATTTGTGCTCAATCCCTTTTCCTCCACACCCATTGTTTCGGACCTGCAGTCAAACACGTGCAGGAGCTGGCACAACACCAAAGTCGCAAAGGCCATGGTCTGAGCCGTAGCGAGGCACTGCCGCGTCGTTAGGCTAGCGGCGAACACCAACGCTGTCGAGAGTCCAATCAGCGTTCCGTGCGTCAAGATCCTCCGCGCGAGCCCACGGCTAAACACTCCCTCTTGCGGCGATCGTGGCTGACGCAACATAACGTTTTTGTCCGCGCTGTCTACACCGAGCGCCATGGCCGGGAGTCCGTCCGTCACCAAGTTCACCCACAGGATTTGCATCGGACGTAGAGGAAGCGGCAGTCCTACAGCCATGGCGACGAAAACAGCCAGCAATTCCCCCACGTTGCATGACAACAGGTAGCGAATAAACTTGCGTATGTTGTCATAGATGCCGCGACCTTCCTCAATCGCCTTCACAATGGTAGCGAAGTTATCGTCCTGTAGAACTAGCGCCGAGGCTTCGCGCGCTACTTCCGTACCACACTGCCCCATACTCACGCCAATGTCGGCCTCCTTTAAGGCGGGAGCGTCGTTGATGCCGTCCCCGGTCATGGCTACTACATCCCCCAGTCGGCGGAGCGTCCTCACCAAGCGCAATTTGCACTCCGGTGACACCCGCGCAAAGACATTGACGCGCGAAACTACGTCCGCTAGCTCGTCATCAGACATGGCTTTTAGCTCTGTACCCGTAACGGCGCGAGCTTCTTTTCCTACTAGCTCAATCTCACGCGCGATAGCTAATGCCGTTAAAGCGTGGTCGCCCGTGACCATTATCACCCTAATGCCAGCCATCCTGCACTTTTTCAGCGTCGCTCTAACTTCCGGACGCGGGGGATCATGCATGCCTACCAGGCCAGCAAAGGTGAGGCCACGTAGCGTGGCGAGGATAGCGGGCGTTAGTTTGGTGCTTCGCCCCTTTTCTCTGTACTCCGTGCAAAGGGCAAACAGGGCGTCCGGCGCGCCCTTAGTAAAGACCTGGTGCTTGCCGCTTTGGTCCTTGACGACTACGCTCATGAGCATCCGTTGGGAATCGAAGGGAAATTCCTTCACTAAACTAACCGTAGCATCAAACTTTGCCTTCTCCGCCGCCACAATCAGCGCGGCTTCGGTAGGGTCG
>QLUB01000003.1 GCA_018725205.1 candidate division NPL-UPA2 bacterium | reverse complement strand
ATTAACCGGTGTCTCGGGACACAGTCTTCATTCCTATTCTGGCAGGAACCGCAGGGGGTTAACGGCCTGCCCATTCACGCGGACTTCATAGTGGAGGTGTGGGGCGGTAGAGCGGCCTGTGCTGCCCACCAAACCTACTTGCTGCCCTTTGGTTACCTGCTGTCCGACACGCACACTAATGCGGTGCAAATGGGCGTAAACCGTACTCATGCCAAACCCGTGGTCGATAAAGACGACATTGCCGTATCCGCCGTTCCAACCGGCGACACGCACAATCCCGTTGGCGGCGGCAAAAACTGAGGTGCCGCGCGGGGCTGCTATATCGACGCCTTCGTGATGTTCCCAGGAACCGCCAAATGGCGAGCGCCTGCGCCCAAAGCCTGAGGTTACGTCGCCGCTGGTCGGCCAAAGCGATGGAGTGGCTGCTTCGCGTCGGCGCTGCAACTCCACCTTGCGTTCGAGGTCCTGCAAGCTCTCTTCGGTCTCAGGAATGGCTTCTTTAATTTCCTCGATGTTCTGCTGCGTGCGTAAAATCGTGGCGGCTAAACTGGTTCCTCGGTTAAGGAGGCTAAGTCGCGCCTCACGCGCCGTGCCGGGATTTTCTGTGGGGCGTGCTACCGCCGCTGTGACAGATGCAGGGGTAAGCCTCATCATGGTGCGAATGGAATTATCAAGCGCTTGAATCTCGGCTAGTTGCCCCTGGAGCTCTGTAGTCTGCCGCGCGAGAAATAAAATATGCTCCTGTTGTTGGCGATTTTCCGCTAAAAGGCCATGGTAAGTGGCTAATTGCAGTTTGGTCTGGCGCAACGAGTACACCAGACTAATGGAGCTAAGCAAAAGCACAATGAGGGCGATGCCCGTCCATTGCACCCACCGCTGTGACAATCGAAACGCATACGGCTCCTCGTGGCAGTGGGGGATAATCATAATGGTGAATTCTTGCCCTAGCCCAGAACTTGGACCCTTTGGTTTAGGGTGCAATACCACCACTCCTCTCTTATCGTAGGAAGTATGATTCGCCACTCGTATCGCGAATCCTCCCGAAAATCACAGTTTGATTACATTTTTTTAGATTTAGCCTTAGACCTCGCTTGTGCAACGGCTGATATCTCTTCGCTACTCAATGGGAAGGTCGACTGCCCTTCGTTAAAGGGCTTGGCGTAAACGCGTGCATCCGCTCTGCCGTAGAGGGAGCTAATTACTACGCCGCTACCCGACGCATCCAGCAAAGCGAGAGCAAAGCTCAGCTCGCCCCCCGTATCGCTATAGGCGTTAAATCGCACTAGCCCCACTTGCTGTACGGCCAGAGGCAGCCTTTGCTCAATCTCGCGCAGCAGCCTCGCCTGCGACAGGCCGTCTCCCTCTAGGCGCGCCGTGCGCTCCCCTAAGGTCATAAGCAACGTCTCAAGATTCCCCCCAGTTGTGCCAGTCATAAACGTGCGGTACATGCGCCGCACTGCCCGAAACTCGCGGATTGCGTGCGTTGACAACCCGATGGCAAAAATCGCTAGGAGCAAAACCATAATTACGGAGAACTCCGTAGCCGTAAGATAGTTCAAATCGTAGCCCCCTTGTGTATTATAAGCTGCCGCGCAGTGCCGCAGAGATAACCTCTGGCATCACGTTCCCTCCGGTAATTACCACTGCCACCGTCCTCCCGCGAATGGGGATCTTGCCGGTGAGCAGAGCCGCCAATGCCGCCGCGCTTGCCGGTTCTGCGACTACCCGTTCGTAGAGTAGCAAGTGGCGCATGGCGGCTAGAATTTCATCATCGCTGACTACTGCCACCTCTGGAGGATTGGCAAGGGCTTGGGTTAGTGGCAGCTCTCCCGGGGCGAGCAGAGCTATGCCGTCGGCAAAGGTGGAAGTGCGTGGGATAGACACGCGACACCCGGCAGCCAAAGAACGCGCGAAGGAGTCTGCCCCCATCGCTTGTACACCCCATACGGCTAGGTCCGGCCTCGCTGCCAGCGCTCCGGCTAACAGACCGCCGCCCCCTATCGGGACTACAAGCATATCAAGGGTGGGTAGTTCTTCTTCTATCTCAAGCACTACCGTGCCTTGAGCCGCCATGATCAGCGGATGGTCGAAGCTAGGGAGGAAAACCGCCTGCCGTGAGCGGACCAGTTCCTCAGCATGTGCGCGAGCCTCGTCGTATACTTTGCCGTGGAGGATGACTTCTCCACCTAAGGCCCTGGCGCGTTCTATTTTTACTAAAGGCGCGGTTGCCGGCATGACGACGGTGGCCCTAACACCAAGTTCAGCGGCAGCCATACATACGCCAAGGGCGTGGTTGCCACTTGAGGCGGTGATCAACTCGCCTCCCTGGCCTTTAAGCAACATGGTGGCCGCATACAACGCACCCCTGTATTTGAACGCTCCTGTCCGTTGGTGGCATTCAAGCTTAAGGTAAATGCGCGCTTCTAGGATGTCGCTGGCAGCTTCGGCCAAGATGAGCGGGGTACGGGTCGCGCGTGAGCCTAACACCTGGCGGGCGGTTAGCACATCGGAGCGGCGAATGACCGGTGAAGGCGCAGTCACTAATAACCATCCCTTTCCATCAACGTTGTCGGATAACGTCTTTATGGCGGTACACACTATTGACGGAGAATAGTGCGCCGAGGTGAAGACGATTTTGACCACACCGCAAACCATCTACTTAGTTGCTGTAGCCATGTATGTCGTGCTCTTTCTCATGTTTTGCCGCTTCTTCTTGTGGAAGCGGTACAGCGAGGGACGTTACTGGCGTGCCCGACCGACGCTAAACCAGGCGGGCATTCTCGCACTGGCCGAGAAGAAAGGCAAGGAAGTACCTTTCTTCTCTATTTTAGTCCCTGCCCGCAACGAAGCGCAAGTCATTGAGAAGACCGTTAGACACATGCTTGCGCTTAATTATCCCAAAACAGCCTACGAAATCATAGTGGTGACCGACGAGAAAGAAGCTCTAGAAGGTGCGCGCCTGCGCCCTATCGTCGTACGGGAAACGTTGGCCTTTATGGGCGGCAAGATTCCGCAGGAAGCTAGACGTACTGATGTCCGCGTACTTACGCTCGGAGTGCTAAGTGAAATGGCCCTGCGAGAGTATCGCACGCGCGATCTGCGCGACCACGCTTGGCTTACCCCACTGGTGTTAACACAAGGCGATACATGGCGCTGCTGGGACATCATCGCTACGTTGGCAGGGGATTTGATCGCTGCGCGCGGCCGCCTAAGCATCGGCAGAGTTTTTTGCTTGCTCCGGCGGGCCTTCCCAGACTGCGATGACAAGGAGATTGCTCGTCTGTACCCTAACTATCTTTGCCTGACGCTCCCGGTGGTCGCGGCCTTTGCGAGAATGTGCGGTGAACGAGATGAACGCTTGCTGCGTTCCGTAATTACTTTCACTACCAAAGCCAATCATCGCGTGACACAGGACTTGCTGTCGAGCTTTACCACCCTTATTGCTGCGGATTTGGTGACTCGCCTGCGGGAGATGTTAAGCCGGGGAGAGGGAGAGGAAGTGGCTCTGGAGAT
Source organism: candidate division NPL-UPA2 bacterium (assembly GCA_018725205.1). GTDB lineage: Bacteria > Bacillota > UBA994 > UBA994 > UBA994 > UBA994. The sequence continues at coordinate 26,754 of QLUB01000003.1, read as the reverse complement.
TTACGCATATTGTTTCCCGACCACGCAAGACGTGCTGGCCCGTGTGCAGCAGGAAATCGGTTTGTGTTGCCCTGTACTCAAGCATACTTCCGTTCCCTTTGATTACGATGGGCAGTATCCCGGGCAGCTGACAGGCGCGGCTGTCCCTTCGACGAAAGGGCGTGCGCTAAACTACGCCCTCGCGCGGAGTGTTTCCGACAAGACCACCATCTGCGGCTTCTACGATGCGGAAAGCCGTCCCGGGCGCGATGTTCTTCTGTATGTGGCGCACAAAAAGCTTACTGATAGCGGTACTGCCATTTGGCAGGGCCCTGTTTTTCAAGTGCGCAATTTCTATGAGATGGGGCCGTTTAGCAAGATCGCCTCTCTGTATCAGGCTATAGCCCATGACTGGTATTTGCCCGTAGTCTTTCGTCGACTGCCCTTCGCGGGGGGTACAAATTTGTATGTGGATTACGACCTCCTCGTAGAGCTTAAGGGTTACGACCATCAAATCCTCACTGAAGACCTAGAACTGGGCACTCGTGCCTACCTCACCACAGGCGCTTGGCCGGACTACCTGCCTTACGCCAGTAGCGAGCAAACGCCGCCGCACTTCAAGTCTTTCTTTAGACAGCGACTGCGCTGGGGTACCGGTCACTTGCAGGTCTTAGATAAGGTCCGCTCCTCCGAGGGCTCCGCCGCGGGCTCCGCCGAGGTGTGCAAAGCCCGCAAGCTTCGGTTGCTACGCCAGCTGGCTCTGAAAGGCCCTGTGGAATGGACATTCTACCAAGCAGTGACGCTGTTGCCGCCCGTCATGCTGGTGCTGTACTTGACCGGCAACGCTGACCCTAGTGTGCTGCCGAGCGTTTACCGCATGCTACTTAATGTCTTGAGTCTGGTGTACGTTAGCTTCACGTTTTATGCCTTCTACCGATACTACGCCCATATTGACCGGACCGGCCGCCCTTTGACGTGGTATGGCAATGTAGGTGTAGCCATGGTGCTGAAAGCGATGGGAAGGCATCCTACCGCGTGGACCAAAACACCCCGCACGCGCGAGTAAAGCGAGCGCGGCACGCTTATTCTTCCTTTAACGCCTGTTGGTAAAATTGTGCGAGCTTCTGCTCTACCAACCTAAAGATAGAGCCTTCTGTGTACTCGCCTGTGCTGTCCCGCTCGCCTGCGGGCATGCCGGTCAAAACCTCTATGCCCTCTTCGATGGTCCGCACAGCGTAGATGTGAAAGCGCCCTGCCTTAACGGCCTCCAGCACTTCGCTGTGCAACATGAGTTGTCGCTTGTTTTGGGCGGGGATAAGCACACCTTGTTCGCCGGTCAGCCCTTGCTTTGAGCACAAGCGGTAGAACCCCTCGATTTTCTCGTTGACGCCGCCAATCGGCTGAATCTCACCTTTCTGGTTAACAGAGCCTGTTACGGCAATTCCTTGCTTAATCGGAACGTCGGCGAGGCTTGACAGCAAAGCGTAGAGCTCGGTACTCGAGGCGCTGTCTCCGTCCACGCCGTCATAGGACTGCTCAAAACACAGCGTGGCGGTCAAAGTGAGCGGAAACCTTTGCGCAAACTTAGCCCCTAAGTAGCCGCCAATGATTAACACGCCCTTGTTGTGTATCCGCCCGCTTAACTGCGCTTCTTTCTCGATGTTGATAACGCCCTTCTTGCCGGTAAAGGTGTTGACGGTAATGCGCGCGGGTTTGCCGAAGGAATAGTCGCCCATGTTTAGCACAGCGAGACCGTTGATCTGTCCAACCGCCAGGCCCTGTACATCCATTAGATATGTACCGTCGGCAAAGAGCTCATGAACCTTCTGCTCATATTTATCGGCGCGATAGCGCTTTTCGTAGAGTGCTTTAGTGATATGCCGCTCTTCCACAAGTGTAGCTTTCTCCAAAGCTGCCCAGGAATTTGCCTCCGCTAGGAGCTCCACGATATCGTTAAAGCGCGTGCTGAGCTTGTTTTGGTTGTCCGCAAGGCGTGAGCTGTAGTCGATAACCGCCGCTACCGCGCCGCGGTGAAAATTCCTGAGTCCTCGGTCGCGGCAATGTCGGCTGATAAAGGCCGCCATCTTCATGATGTTTTCGTCTTGGCGCGCCATTTCGGTTTCAAAATCTACTTTAATCTTAAACAGTTTGCGGAAGTCTTCGTCATGTCGGTAAAGGAGCATGTAGATTTCGTAGCTCCCAATCAGTATTACTTTGACGTCAAGCGGGATTGCCTGTGGCTTAAGCCCCGTAATGACGCCGCTGCTGCCGTCAGGTATGTTCTCCACCCTTGCTTGCCTGTTTTTCACGGCGCGTTTTAAGGCTTTCCAGGAGTGGGCGTTGCTAAAGAGGTCTTCGGCCTGCAAAATGAGATAGCCGCCGTTAGCGCGATGCAGCGAGCCTGCCTTCACCTTGGTTAAATTGGTGATGAGCGTGCCCATGCTGGGCTGAAACTCGATCATCCCAAAGAGATTGTAGTAGCTGGAGTTCGTTTCGAAGACTACCGGGGCGCCTTGGATGTGGCCGTTGTCGACGAACAGGTTTACTTTGTACTTTATCTCCCATCCTTCTTTGCCTTGGGCGCGCATAGCGGCAACTGCCTTGTCTTCCTCTTGCTGCCCGTCGTCGGAATAGAAGTGGCGCAGGTGCTTGTATATATCTTGCTCGAGTTGGGTTAGATAGTTTTGTGCGGCTTCGTTTACTTCGAACTTTTTACGAATAGCGTCAAGTAGAGGGGAAACAATCGATGCGCCTGCCTTGCGCTCTAGTGCCTGCAGCTTTTCCTGCACCTCGCGCTCTAGCGCTCCGAGCTCCTCAAACAGGGGCTCGGCGTCTTTTTGGTAGCTCTGTATACGCTGGTTGATGCGCTCTAATGTCGCCGCGTCAAGCTCCTGCAGACGTTGCTCGTTTAGAGGCTGACCGTCAAGGGTAGGGACGGTTACGTAGCCCTTGCCGGTAGGCTTAAAAAGCAGTTCCTGCGACTTAGCGAGCGCACTGAGCTTTTCTAGGACGGCCACGGACTGGCTCTGAAACTGCTGGACCGCTTCACTGCGCATGTTTCGGAACTCGTCGCTTTCAAAGGCTTTGGGGACATCCTCTCTAATACGGGCAATAAAGGTCTCTACGCCCTCTTTGAACAGCGCGCCTGACCCCGGAGCAAAGGCTATTGCCAGAGGGCTGTCCGGATGTTCGAAATCGTAGACGTAACACCAGTCGCTTGGGGTCAACTGCTCTTTGGCGCGTTCAGCGACGATTGCCTTAGTGTAGCTGTTCCGCCCTGTACCCGTGATGCCCATCAGATAGATGTTGTACCCTTCGTCTGTCATGCGTAGGCCAAAGGCTAGGGCGTTCGCCGCCCTGTCTTGCCCGATAATGCCCTCAAGCGGCGGTACTTCGGCAGTAGTCTCAAAGGCAAAAATGTGTTCGCTTGGCGTCGCTTTGAGCTCTTGTAAAGAAAGCTTCTCGATCAAGTTCCCACTCCTCTCTTACCAAACAATTGTCACACAGTTTTTGCATAATGCCAAGACTTGCCGCAGGTTTATTTGGGGCGGTCTAGGCGCGTTAGATCGCTGTATGTTTCGCGGGCAATAATCAGCTTTGCTTCGCCGTCCTTAGCGAGCACTACGGCCGGGCGGGGCAAACGGTTGTAATTGCTAGCCATGCTGTAGGTGTAAGCCCCCGTCGTGTTTACGGCTAAGATATCGCCACTTTGTACTTCGGGGAGAGGGTGGTCCCAGATCAGAATATCCCCGCTCTCACAGGCCTTGCCGGCCACTGTGTAGGTAAAGCTCCCCGGTTGATCTAGGCGGTCTGCCACAGAGCAGGTGTACTTAGCCTGATATAGAGCAACGCGGGGGTTGTCGGCCATGCCGCCGTCCACATTCACGAAGCAACGCCCATTGGGTGTACGCTTGATGGCTCCCACACGGTAAAGTGTAGTGCCTGCGGGCCCAACTATAGAACGCCCGGGCTCAACGGTAAGGCGAGAAGTGAAGTTTAAGTCATCCATGTGCCTTTGTGCCGTGTTAAGTAGTAAGGCGCAGTGCTCTTCGATCGAAATCTGTTTATCGTCTGCTGTGTATGGCACGCCAAGTCCTCCGCCTAAGTTGAGTTCAGGCGGCGACCACTGATAAAGCGTTAAGTAGCGGCGCACGCCCGCAAACAGCGCGTCTACTGCCTGCGTAAAAGAGCGTGAATCCGTAATCTGTGAACCAATGTGACTGTGAAAGCCCATAAGCGTAAGACTAGGCTCGTTTAGGGCATCAGCCACTAGGCTATCCAGCTCTTGGCTGCCTAAACTTAACCCAAACTTAGATTCGAAGTGCCCTGTCATTACATAAGGGTGCGTCGCGGCATCGACACCCACCGCCACACGCAGGAGAATGCTCGCAGGTTGCAGACTACGGCTAGCTCTCGCTACCTCCCTTAGGTTCTGATACTCATAAGTATTGTCCACGACTATGCAGCCCACACCGGCCGTAACCGCCATGGTCAATTCGTCGCGGGACTTGTTGTTGCCGTGAAAGTAGATCTTTTCTGCCGGGAAGCCCGCCTGCAGAGCGGTGTAGAGCTCGCCGCCCGACACTACGTCAAGGTACAGCCCCTCCTCCGCTACGATTTGGCACATGGCCAAACAAAGAAAGGCCTTACCGGCATACGCCACCCGGTTGCCGTTGCGCGCAAAGCTGGCGATATAGCGCTTGCAATTGTCCCGGATAATGGCCTCGTCATAGCAAATCAGGGGTGTGCCATGCGTTTCCGCGAGCTCACCTGCATCGCACCCCCCAATCTTCAAACGCTGGGGAAAACGCTGGGGACGTGAATTTTTGTTTTGCGGTTCCATAGTATGCCGCCTTTCGCGTCTATGAATCAGAATCAGAATCAAACCGTTCTCCGTCTCTATGTGCCATGTGCTATGTGCCATGTGCTGCTTCTCACAAGCGGAAAGCGGCGAGCGGAAGGCGCCCCGTGAAGCAAAAGGCTCCGTCCCTTTTGCTTCGCTAGGTGGCGAGGTAGCGGTCAAACACGGCTTGGATCTTTTCTTTGCTCGCTACGCCCTCATGCAGCTTGATTTTGTCCAGGTAAAAAGTAGGCACCAAGTTGTATTCGTATTGGTTCGCTAGCACGGGCTGTTCCCGCTCGTTGATGGTGACAACCGGTATGCTCGCGTACGCGGGCATTTCGGCGCGCAGTTCTTCCATCCAGCGCACTGCGTTCCGGCAGTGCGGGCACATCGGCAGCATAAAGAATCTCAAGGTTGGCTTCACTGAAAGTCCCCCTTAGTCGGTAGTTTCCTTAGCCGCGACGCGAGCGATAGCTACTACTTGGTCGCCTTCGTCGAGGCGGATGATTTTTACTCCCTGGGTTGCGCGTCCGAGCACCGGTATGCTCTTCATGTCGATGCGGATGATAATGCCTTGTTCGCTAATCACCATGAGCTCATCCTCTGCACTTACCGCACGCAAGCAAACGACACGCCCATTACGCTCACTAGCTTTAATGCTTTGGATTCCCTTCCCGCCTCTAGACTGCTGGCGGTACTCGCTGATATCCGTACGTTTGCCGTAGCCGTGCTCCGTTATCGCGAGGAGAACTACACCGGCACGGACAATGTCCATGGCAATGCATGTGTCGCCATCGCCGAGGTCTATGCCTTTTACTCCTTGCGTGGCGCGGCCCATGGGGCGCACGTCCTGTTCGTCAAAGCGAATGGACAAGCCTAGCCGCGTGCCCAGCACTACGTCCGAATTCCCATCGGTTAGCCGTACTCCAATCAGCTCATCCCCATCGCGCAGGGAAATGCCGATGAGGCCGTTCGTGCGGATATTGGCATACTCCGTGAGGCTTGTCTTTTTGACCATGCCGCTCTTTGTCGCCATAAATAGATACGTATTTTCGTCGACATCGTTCCGGATGGGAATCACGGCGTTGACCTTTTCATCTGCTTCGAGCGAGATCAGGTTTATTACTGCTAACCCTTTAGCCTGCCGACTAGCCTCGGGAATTTCGTGCACTTTGCGGCGATAGACGCGCCCCTTGTCAGTAAAGAAGAAGAGGGAGTGGTGGGTAGTCGTGATAAACAGACTCTCCACAAAGTCTTCTTCGCGCGTGCCCATGCCGGTGACCCCTCGTCCACCACGGCGCTGGTTGCGATAGGTGTCCAGCGGCAAGCGCTTGATCGACCCTTGGTGCGTAAGCGTGACCACTACGTCCTCTTCGGCGATAAGGTCTTCGTCCACAAACTCCTCGCGGCTCGCTACAATCTCGGTGCGCCGCGCATCGGCGTGCTGCGCCTTGATCTCGCCAATTTCTTTTTTGATCAAAGCTAAAAGTAGTTTGTTGTTACTTAAGATAGCGTTCAATCTCGCAATGGTCTTAATAACCTCTCTATACTCGTCTTCTACTTTGTCGCGCTCAAGGCCGGTGAGGCGTCGCAGTCGCATATCTAGGATGGCTTGAGCCTGTTTTTCGCTAAAAGAGAACCGCTGCATCAGGCCCTGTTTGGCTTCGTCATCTGTGCGCGAAGCGCGGATTAAGGCGATAATCGCGTCGATATTGTCTAGCGCAATGCGCAGTCCCTCGAGGATATGCGCGCGCTCCTCGGCTTTAGAGAGCTCGAATTTGGTGCGACGCGTAAAGACATCTTGCTGGTGCTCGAGGTAGTACTCCAGCATTTGCTTTAGAGTCAAAGTCCGCGGCTGCCCGCCAACGAGAGCTAACATATTTATGCCAAACGACTGTTCCATTTGGCTATGTTTGTAGAGAAGGTTAAGGATAACCTGCGGATTGCTTTCACGCTTAAGCTCGATAACTACACGGATGCCATCGCGGTCGCTTTCATCCCGGAGGTCGGTGATTCCTTCGACTTGCTTATCCCGCACTAGTTCGGCGATGCGCTCGATCATTTTGGCTTTGTTTACTTGGTAGGGCACTTCGCTTACTATGATGCGGTGCTTGCCGTTGCTCATTTTTTCGATGCGCGTCTTAGCGCGAATGCGCATGGTGCCTCGCCCGGTCTCATAGGCTTCTGTAAATCCCTCGCGCCCTAAGATGAGTCCACCCGTGGGGAAATCAGGTCCCTTCACATGGTCCATAAGTTCCCGCACGGTAATACCAGGGTTTTCGATCAACGCATGTGCCGCATCAATCAGCTCGCCTAGGTTGTGGGGAGGAATATTCGAAGCCATGCCAACCGCTATACCTGCTGTGCCATTGGCCAAAAGATTAGGGAACCTCCCCGGCAGTACAAGCGGTTGCTCGAGCGTATCGTCAAAGTTAGGGCCGACATCGACCGTTTTCTTTTCTAGGTCAGCTAAAAGCTCCATGGCCAAAGGGGCTAAGCGAGCCTCAGTGTATCGCATGGCCGCAGCACTGTCTCCGTCCATAGAACCGAAGTTCCCATGTCCGTCAATGAGTGGATAACGCGAGGAAAAATATTGTACTAAGCGCACCATGGTATCGTAAATGACCCCGTCGCCGTGCGGATGGTACTTGCCAAGCACTTCGCCAACAATGCGGGCACTCTTCTTGTATGGTTTATCAGGGGTAAACCCCATCTCTAGCATCGCGTAAAGAATGCGGCGATGCGCTGGCTTCAGCCCGTCGCGCACGTCAGGCAAAGCGCGGGAAACGATAACACTCATCGCGTAGTTAATGTACGACCGCTTGACTTCGTCCTCAATGTTGATGACTTCTATCTTGCCGTGTCTCATATCCAAGTGGAGCTGCCCCCTTGCCTATACATCTAGGTTAGTGACTTGCCGCGCGTATCGCTCGATAAATTGCCGCCGCGGCTCCACTTTGTCCCCCATGAGAATGGTGAATATCTCGTCGGCAACCATCGCTTCGTTTAATTGCACTTGCAGGAGGATGCGGTGTTCGGGGTTCATAGTTGTGCTCCACAGCTGCTCAGCGTTCATCTCGCCTAGCCCTTTGTAACGCTGGATGTTAGTATTGCCGCGACCTAATTCCTTGAGTATTTTATTGAGATCGGCGTCAGTATAGGCGTACTGCACCTGCTTGCCCTTCTTAATCTGGTAAAGCGGTGGTTGCGCGATGTAGAGATACCCTGCCGTAATGAGGGGCTGCATGTAACGGAAGAAAAACGTTAAGAGCAAAGTGCGAATATGGGAGCCGTCAATGTCCGCGTCCGCCATAATGATGACCTTGTGATACCTGGCCTTGCTTACACTGAAATCTTCACCAATGCCTGTGCCCATAGCCGTGATGATCACGCGTATTTCCTCGTGCCCTAAAATCTTATCGAGTCGAGCCTTTTCGACATTGAGGATTTTACCCTTGAGTGGTAAGATGGCCTGATAGCGGCGGTCTCTGCCTTGCTTGGCGGAACCTGCGGCAGAGTCGCCTTCAACGAGATACAGCTCGCAGAGGCTTGGGTCGGACACGGAGCAGTCAGCAAGCTTGCCTGGCAGGGGAGTGATCTCGAGCGCGCTTTTGCGGCGCGTCAGTTCGCGCGCTTTGCGGGCTGCTTCACGCGCTTGCGCAGCTAACACAGCCTTCTCCATAATCTTTCTGCCGACAGAGGGGTTTTTCTCTAAGTACAGCGCTAACCCTTCGCCGACAATCGAGTCTACTATGCCGCGCAGTTCGGAGTTGCCTAGTTTAGTCTTGGTTTGTCCCTCAAACTGGGGCGCAAGCAAGCGAATGCTGATCACCGCAGTCAGTCCCTCGCGGATATCCTCCCCGCTTAAGTTAGCGTGTTGTTCTTTAATGACATTCACTCTGCGCCCATATTCGTTTAAGGTGCGTGTAAGCGCAATCTTAAAGCCAGCTTCATGGCTACCGCCTTCGGCGGTGTGAATGTTGTTGGCGAAGGAGTAAATATTCTCCGCGTAGCTGTCGTTGTACTGCATGGCTACCTCTACTTGGCAGTCCTCGCGCGACGCATGGAAAAAGATAGGCTCCTTGTGCAGTGCGTCTTTATTCTTGTTGAGATAGCTGACAAAGCTCTTAATGCCTCCCTCATAGCGGAAGGTCTCCGTGAGATTATCGCGGTGATCAGTTAGCGTAACAGTCAACCCGCCCATCAGGAAAGCCAGTTCTCTGAGGCGCACTGTCAGCGTGTCTGCACTAAACACGAGCTCCTCAAAAATCTCTTTGTCCGGCAGGAAGCGCACATGCGTACCATTCTCGTCGCTGTCGCCCACACGCGTGAGGTCGGTCTGCGGCACGCCGCGGGCAAACTCTTGCCGGAAGTGTCCTCCCTCGCGCTTAATGTCTAAGAGCAGCCATTCCGACAAGGCGTTAACTACCGATGCGCCAACGCCATGCAATCCTCCGGAAACTTTATACCCGCTCCCGCCGAATTTGCCCCCGGCATGTAGTACCGTATATACGGTTTCCGCTGCGGGGCGACCGGTTTGCGGATGGATACCAGTAGGAATTCCTCGCCCATTGTCACTGACGCTTACCGTACCGTCAGGGAAGACTTCCACGTTAATGCGGTCACAATACCCTGCTAACGCCTCGTCTACGGCGTTATCTACTATTTCCCACATGAGGTGATGGAGTCCCTTAGTGCCGGTGGAGCCAATGTACATACTAGGCCGCTTGCGGACAGCTTCCAGTCCTTCTAGTACCTGAATTTGTGATTCATCGTATCCGCCGTTGCCTTTTTTAACCATGATTCACCGTCCACTTTGTTTACTACTCGCGTTCATCCGCCAGAAAAGAGATCCAGCGTCGGCGCAGAGTGGCGCTGGCGATGGAAGAGAGATATAGCTTCTCTTGCGTCAATACTAGCGATTTAACTGGTCCGCCCTCCGCGGTCGAAACGGCAAACCCTTCCTCTCGGTAGGTGCGCAAGAACTCACGTGTCACCTGTTGATCAGTGGAAAGCGCATCAAAAACGGCAATGATACTCCTGCAAGGCAGGACCACGTCGCCCCCAATATGCAGGTACATCAGAATACCACCTTTCCGCGCTCAACGCGCAATACTCGAGCGGGCTTTACGCCTTGCAACGAAAGGTCGTTTTCGTCTGTGCCGGTGATGACGGCCTGAACATCACTCATTAGCACTTGGACGATCATTTGCCGTCGGCTGCTGTCTAGTTCTGACAACACGTCATCTAAGAGCAGTACCGGATAATCGCCGGTCACCTCTTGCATGTACTTTAGCTCAGCCAACTTCAACCCCAGTACGGCGGTGCGTTGTTGCCCTTGTGAAGCATAGGCCGCAGCCGGAAGTCCGTTGATGAGGAATTTAAGGTCATCCCGATGCGGCCCTATGCTGCTGGTCCCGCGCTTTAAGTCCTCTCGCTGATGTCGCTCAAGTTCTCTTGCGACGCCCTCAACATCCAGGCCCGCTGTAGTTGTCAGAAGGGAGCTGGAGTAGGCGATACTCAGAGTCTCTTTACCGCGGTTAATCGCGTCGGTCAGATTAAGAAAGCTTGCGGCGAGCCTTTCTGTCGCCTGAAAGCGGCGGAGAGTGATTCTCTGTGCTAAGGCGGCAAACTGCTGATCCCAAGGCTTTAAGTCAAACAGTTTTATCGCGCCCCGCGCGATTAGTTTGAGGGCCTCGTTGCGCTGCCTTAACACATGAGTGTACTGCTGCAGTAGGCGGAAATATACTTTGTCTACTTGGCACAGTAAAATATCTAGGAATCTACGCCGGTCGCTAGGCGTGCCCTTAACTAGCGCTAGGTCCTCGGGAGAAAACATTACGACATTCAAGATTCCGATAAAGTCTTGCAGCTTAGTAACGGGGAAACCCGACACATTCGCAACTTTCTTTTTTAGAGCCACATCGTAGCCTAAACCTAGATTGCGGTCTACGCCTAAAGCGATAATGCGCGCTGAGACGCGAAACCGTCCTTCTCCTATTTTCACCATGTCCTTGTCGAGCGCTTGTCGATGGGATTTGGTGGTGGCGAGGATAAAGAGCGCTTCGAGCAAGTTTGTCTTTCCTTCGCCGTTTTTGCCCACAACGTAGTTAAGGCCAGGTGAAAAGGATACCTTTCCGCTTGAGTAATTACGGAAAGAGGTAAGGCTAAGCTCCTCTACTCTCATATGTCATTGACGACATAGACTGTATTGTTGATAGTCACGCGGTCATTTAGCCAGATTTTCCTCCCGCGTCGGTTTTCTTCCTGCCCGTTTACTTGCACGCAGTTTTGCAGCAGAAAGGCTTTGGCCTCTCCGCCCGTGGAGATAAGCGACTGCTGCTTAAGAAACTGCCCTAATGTAATATAGGGTGGCTTAGGGAGACTCATTAATCGAATTTGCGTGTTCATGCAAATTCACTAAGACAGCCTAACCGGCATCACCAGACTCCAGTAATTGTCCGGGTGCGTTGTGCTTCGCCCGATACACGGCCCGTGTTGGCCGGTAAAAGACAGCTCGATGTCTCCCTCATCTATGGATTTCAAAATCTCCCCTAACACTCTTATATTAAACAGTATATCCATTTCCTCGCCGCGCATCTCGACCGGCCACTCTTCAAAGTGCTTACCATACTCCGCTGACTGCGCACGCACAACGAGTCTGCCATCGCGTAAATGCAAACGTACCGTAGCAATAAGACCATCCTTTGCGACTACGGCACTGCGTTCAATGGCGTCAATGAGGGCCTTCGGCTTTACCGTGAGGTATGTGACAAAAGTTGTGGGGAGAAAGCGATCGACATCGATGTAATTGCCCTCAAGCAACCTTGAGATAATCACTGTATCCTTCACTTGGAAAAGGATGTGGTTGCGCCCTATCGCTATCTCGACCATGTTCTCGCTGTCGCCTAGCAAGCGCTCAAGTTCGTGAATGGTACGGCCGGGTACGACGACACGAAATGGCTGTGCCCCCGCAACAGCTACATCCTCTATGCGTGACGCCACCTTAAAGCCGTCGGCAGCGACCAAGCGCAGTTTACCGGGCGAATAGTTCCATAACATACCTGTTAGGATGGGACGCATATCATCAGAGGAGAGAGCGAAGCTGGTCTGACGCAACATGGAGCGCAAAGCTTGCTCAGGAATAGATATGGTGGATAAGCTATCTATTTCCGGCAGTTCAGAGAAATTTGTCGCCGGCATGCCTAGGAGATCCAGTTCCGAAAAGCCGCTGCGCAGTGTTAACGTGTATCTGCCCTCGAGTACCTCAAGGTCTACGTCAAGGCCGGGAAAGCGACGCACGGCCTCCGCGAGTAACTTACTAGGCAAGACAAGCGCCCCGGGTTCAATCACTTGCGCCGGAACACGACAGGTGATAGCCATTTCGTTGTCGATGGAGGTCATGCAGAGGGATCCATCTTCGGCAGTAAGGCGCAGCCCTTGGGGTGAGGAGCTGGTCTTGGACGTTAAAACACGACCTACGGTCCCGGCGGCAAAGATAAGGTCATCCCGATTGGCGGTGGCTCTCATCGTTCTTCCTCCGTTCAATGCCTCTCTGAGAGTGGCATATTTAATGTTGGGTGGGAATATGAATAATAAGTTAGTAAAAGTCGTAGTAGTTTCCGTAGAGGGTGTGCATATGTGGAGAAAGCCTAAAGCCGTGGAAACGCCGATTTATGGGGGAAAACTAACCTGTGGGTAAAGGGTAAGGTAAGGAGAAAAATATACACAGAACGAGAGCGAGTAGGAGTTATCCACATTAGATGTGGGTAACTCTGTTAACTAAGTGTGAGCAACTTCTGCTCAATCTCTTTTAATACCTTTTGCAAACCAGCGTCCTTCGCAAGGGCTTGTTCGATTTTTTCACAGGCATGGATAACAGTGGTGTGATCTCTGCCGCCAAATTCTTCACCGACGCGGGGCAGAGAGGCGGCGGTTAACTTGCGGCAAAGGTACATAGCCACTTGGCGAGGATGGGTGACTACCCGGGTGCGCGTCTTGGCGGAAAGGTCATCTACTGTCAGTCCAAAGTGGAGAGCTACTGTTTTCTTTATGTCCTCTATGCTAATAGACCGCTGTCTTTCCTGGGGGAAAAGGCCTTTTAGAACCTCGTCGATAAGCTCGCGTGTTACCTGACGCTTGCTAAAAGCCACGTAGGCCATAATGCGAATCAGTGCTCCCTCTAATTCTCGGATGTTACTGTGAATCCGTGCGGCAATGTAGGCCATGAGCTCTAAAGGAACGCGAAAATTCTCCTGTTCCGCTTTTTGGCAGAGAATGGCCACGCGCGTTTCGAGATCTGGCGGTTGGATGTCTGTGATGAGTCCCCATTCAAAGCGTGAGCGTAGCCTATCTTCTAGTGTGGCAATTTCTTTTGGGGGACGGTCGCTAGAGATGATGATTTGTTTGTTTGCCCCATGCAGGGCGTTAAAAGTGTGAAAAAACTCTTCTTGGGTCTGTTCTTTGCCCGTGAGAAACTGAATGTCATCTATGAGCAAGAGGTCAATAGAGCGGTACCGCGCACGAAACTCAGCTGTCTTTCGCTGCTGAATTGAGGAGATAAAGTCGTTAGTGAACTTTTCGCAGGAGAGGTAACGCACTCGTTTTAGTGGAAAGCGGGATAAGGCAAAATGACCGATGGCATGCATCAGGTGAGTCTTGCCAAGACCCACTCCCCCATAAATAAACAGCGGGTTGTAAGCTCTTCCCGGAGCCTCGGCCACAGCCAAGGAGGCGGCGTGAGCGAAGCGATTACTCTCGCCGATGACAAAACTGTCAAAGACATAGCGAGGGTTAAGTCCTAGAGTTGCGTCTTCCTGAGTGAGTTCGACCACGGGAGGAACAAAGGGGAGATCATCCTTGTTGGAGACAAACTTTATGTTAAGCTCTTTTCCCGCAACGGAGGACAGAGCCTTCTGTACGGCGCCGGCATAGTTGTTTTCCAGCCAGTTGCGGTTAAATTCCGTGGCAGCCAAAATATACATAGTTTGGCCTTGGAGTGAAACGGCTTTGCAGGGCAATAGCCAAGTGTCGAACTGATGCTTGCTTAGATTAGTCTGCAAAAGTTCCAAGGCAGCTTGCCAAAGTTCAGGCGAGGGTGTAGACATTACCATTCCTCCAATGCAAAAGGTCGAATTGTTTCTTTCGACGTAAGCGGAGTCGAATCCTACCCCGATGCGAGAAAAAACAAGGAGAAACTTGCCCACAAAGCATCCACATAAGATGTGGATAGACGTTGACAAGGGCAAAAACCATATGGGGAATAGCTGAAGCGACAGCAAAGGAGACGATTCGACACATAATATATCCACAGACTTATCCACAGCTGTGGAGAACGCGTGTGTGGAGCGAAAATGTGTGCGTTTTTGACACGGAACTACAGGCCTTCTCCTGTGATGTGACGCTCTTTGCAGTTATACCACAAAACCCACAGCTTATCCACAGGGTTATCAACAGGTGTGAATAATCGACACGCTTCGACACGAGGAACACCGAGCCCTCTGCGTTGACCAGCTTGTATCCCTTTGGTATAATTGCTGCGGTACGTAACTAGAGTTCAGGCTCTGAAGGGAGAGTGAATATATGAAGCGCACATTTCAACCCAACAATCGCCAACGCAAGAAAGTGCATGGTTTCCGCGAGCGGATGAGCACCGCCAATGGACGCAAAGTGCTCAAACGCCGACGTCTAAAAGGCAGAAAGGTTCTCTCGGCCTAAGCGAGCATGCAGAAGCGTTTTCGGCTACGCAAGCGGACTGAGTTTTCCCGCGTGTATGGGACGGGGCGGTCTGCCGCCGGGCGTGTCCTGGTGCTGTATGTTTTGCCAAGCGAAGGGGAACTCCGCATAGGCTTCTCTGCCGGCAAGAAGCTCGGCAATGCCGTAGTGCGCAATCGCGCGAAAAGGCGGCTCAAGGAAGTAGTGCGTAAAAACCTTAGACAGCTAGCGCAGGGACACTTCTATGTTTTAATTGCCCGAAGCGGCGCAGTGAAGGCCTCGTTGTTGGAGATGGAGCGGGAGTTTATCTCCGTAGCTAAGCGGCTGAAAATTTGGGTGGGCCCATGAAGCAGGCAGCGTTATTATTAATAGCGGTGTACCAGCGCTATCTATCTCCACTTAGAGGACCCACCTGCAAATTTCGGCCCACCTGCAGTGAGTACGCGGCGGAGGCAATTGAGAAATACGGGCTGTCGCGCGGGGGAATACTCGCCCTGAGACGACTGATGCGCTGCCACCCTTTTAGCAGGGGAGGCTATGACCCGTTAAAAGACAAGGGGGATGATAAGTAGTGACTGAATTCCTTAACTCGCTCCTCGGAGGCATACTCGAGTTCTTTTTCACCTATACCGGTAATTATGGCGCCGCCGTGATTTTGCTGTCTTTAGTGGTGATGATTATTACTCTGCCGCTTAATCTAAAGCAAATGGGATTCACGCGTGGCATGCAGTTAGCGGCACCGGAGACGGCGGCTCTGAAGAAGAAGTACAGCAAGAAAGAGGACAAGGACAAACTCAATCAGGCTACGATGGAGCTCTGGAAGAAGTACAACATTAATCCTGCGATGGGATGTCTGCCGCTCCTTATCCAATTCCCTATCCTCATCGCGATGTTTAACATGTTGCAGAGACCGGGGCTTTTTGCCGCCAACCCCATGTGGATTGGACTAAATCTGACTCTTCCCAACGCTGAGCAATCCATTTTCGGCCTCAGTCTGGTGTATTGGATTTTACCCATCCTTTCTGTGGTTACGACCTTTTGGCAGTCGAAGCAGACAGTGCAGGCCAATGACCAGACGTCTCGCACCATGCTGTATGTGATGCCGCTGTTTATGGGGTATATTACCATAAGCTTCCCGACCGCGCTCGCGCTTTATTGGGTATCGCGCAACGTGTTTTCCATTGTGCAACAGGAGCTGTTCAGTCGATTTTTCCGGGTACGGGTGCAGGGAGACAAGCAGTGATGGAACTGCGGCAGAGCATAGAAAAGACCGCAAAGACAGTTGAGGAAGCTGTCAATTCAGGGTTAGACGAGTTAGGCGTGGCGCGACATCAAGTCGATGTCTGTGTGCTAGAGGAACCTACAAGAGGGTTGTTTGGGATTTTGGGCGGCAGGATGGCGCGTGTCAAGGTAACGCGGCGCGTTTCGCCTGAGGAGAAGGCCGTAGCCTTTCTGACTGAACTTGCAACGCGAATGGGCTCCGTGGGCGTCACTTGCGCTCCCGGCCCCGGGGAAGACGAAAACTTTCAACTTGAACTTACCGGTGCTAACGCGAGCCGCCTGATTGGTAAGCGCGGACAGACAATCGAGGCCTTGCAGGTACTAGCGGCTGTCGTGTACTCCCGTGCAGGTGGGAATAGGCGCGTGTTGCTCGACGTCAACAGCTATCGGTCTAAGCGCGAAGAGTCGCTGGTGGAGTTAGCGTTGAAACTCGCAGCCAAGGCTAAGTTTAGTGGGCGCAGGGTGATTATGGAACCTATGGGGGCATACGAACGCAGGGTAATCCACATGGCGCTCCAAGACGACAAGGAGATTGTAACCCACAGCGAGGGGGATGAACCCTTTCGCAAGGTGATTATCGCCTTAAAGAAAGAGCATTAGTGGGGCCGACGAAGAGAGCGGGAGTTGTGGGGGCGGATTCACGGGGTGAGTCAGCCCCTTTATGCTTAGGAGGGACGTAGGTGAGGCGTGAGGTCATTGCGGCCATCTCTACCGCGCGCGGCGAGGGAGGGATTGCCATTGTCCGGCTAAGCGGGCAAGGTGCGCTCCGGGTTGCCAAACAGGTGTTTCGGCGCTCGCGCCAGCCTTTCCGGGTGAAGCCTTGGAGCGTCTACCTTGGAGAAGTGGTCGGCCAAGATGGAGAGCCGCTTGACGAGTGCTTGTTCACCTACTTTCGTGGTCCTCGTTCCTTTACAGGCGAAGACGTGATCGAGCTTTCTGTTCACGGTGGGGCGTTCGTTGCCGGACGCGTGCTGGAAGTATTGCTGGCTAAAGGCGCTCGCTTGGCGGAGCCGGGCGAATTCACGAAGCGAGCTTTCCTTAACGGGAGGCTGTCCCTGGCGCAAGCTGAGGCGGTTATTGACATCATTCGGGCGGAGAGCGATGTGGGGCTGAAGAACGCCGGCAGGCAGCTGCGCGGCATGCTTAGCGACGAGGTCAAAGACATGCGCTCGCATTTGCTGGTGGTCTTAGCTCACTTGGAAGCGCAGCTTGATTTCCCTGAACATGATATCCCCTCCGTTACGCGCGAGGCAGTGGAGAGGAAACTCACGCAGGTAGGAGATATGCTGCGCGGACTTGTGGCGACAGTGCATGCGGGCCGTGTAGCGCGAGAGGGGCTGCGCGTGGTGTTGGCGGGACGGCCAAATGTGGGGAAGTCTAGCCTGCTCAACAGTCTTGCCGGGCAGGAGCGTGCCATTGTTGCCGCACAACCCGGCACTACGCGTGACACGGTGGAAATTCTAGTTAATCTAAACGGGGTGCTGGTGACGCTCGTAGATACGGCAGGGCTCAGGGAGAGCGAAGACGTAGTCGAAAAATTAGGCATGGAGCGCACTTTGCAGGCGCTAGCCACCGCTGATGTGGTGTTGGTGCTTTTGGACAGCTCCGAGCCACTGCAGGAGCAGGACTACGAATTGCTAGACTTAACACGCGAGCGTGAGCGGATAGTCATCCTCACGAAGGCCGACCTAGATGCCGTGATGCACCTTCCCACAGGGGTAAAGTGCTTACTTGTCAGCGCTAGGACCAAGCGCGGCCTAGGGGAGCTAATAAGGCAAATCGCAGAGATCGCCTCCCGGGCGGTTGGTGGTGAGGGGTCGCTGTTGGTGACAAACTTACGCCACTCCCGCGTCCTGGTCGAAACGCAGTCCCGCGTGAGTGCTGCGCTGGCCACGGTTATGGATGGGTGGGAACTAGAACTAGTGGCCACCGACGTGCGGCTAGCTTACGAGCGCCTGGGAGAGGTTACGGGCGAGACAATTTCCCTTGATATTTGCGATGCCATATTTGCCGAATTCTGCATAGGAAAGTGAGTGTAGACCAAGTGTACTGCGGCGGGGAGTTTGACTGCATTGTGGTGGGGGCAGGACATGCCGGGTGCGAGGCAGCATCCGCCGCCGCGCGGATGGGTCTAAGTGTTGCCGTGCTAACCCAGAGCATGGAAGCCATCGCTTGCATGCCCTGCAATCCGTCTGTGGGCGGTCCGGCTAAGGGCCATGTGGTAGCCGAGATTGACGCACTGGGGGGATTGATGGGGTACGCGGCGGACATGTCTTTTGTGCAGATGCGGACTCTTAATACCGGTAAGGGACCGGCAGTGCAAGCGCTACGTGCGCAAACTGACAAGCGGCTCTATCAGCAAGTGGTACGGGAGTTGCTCGAGAGGACACCTAACCTGCGCATCATCCAGGCATCGGTAGTGGAAATTTTGGTGGAGTCGGGCAGGGCACGCGGCGTGCGGACACATACAGGCACACTTTATCGGGCCAAAGCAGTCGTGGTTACGACGGGGACTTACATGGAAAGCACGGTAATTGTCGGTTCATCCACTATCGCCAGCGGACCAAACGGGCTCTTGCCGTCGCACGGGCTGGCGGCGAATCTGCGTGCGTTAGGATTTAGGCTGGGGCGACTCAAGACGGGCACACCGCCGCGCATTCATCGGCGGAGCATCCGCTTCGACCGGATGGTAGAGCAGCGGGGGGATGAGGAGGCTGCGCGCTTTTCGCGCCGTAGTTCGCGTTTGGACCCAGAGCAAATGTCCTGCTGGTTAACTTACACTACCGCTGCGACGCATGAGATTATCCGCAGTAACCTGCATCGCTCACCGCTGTATGCCGGGCTTATCGCGGGCCGGGGCCCGCGCTACTGCCCTTCAATAGAGGATAAGGTGGTGCGCTTTGCGGACAAAGAGCGACATCAAATCTTCCTTGAGCCGGAAGGCTATAGCACGGAGGAGGTCTACGTGCAGGGCTTTTCCACGAGCTTGCCGGAGGACGTGCAGGTTATGATGCTGCGCTCCGTAATCGGGCTCGAGCAAGCCGAGATGATGCGCGCGGGGTACGCGATTGAGTACGATTTCGTGGATCCCACACAACTTACGCTCGCGCTCGAGAGCAAGCTCTATGCGGGATTGTTTTTTGCGGGGCAGATTAACGGCTCATCAGGCTATGAGGAAGCGGCGGGGCAGGGGTTGTGGGCCGGCATTAACGCTGGGGCGAAGGTGCGGGGGCTACCGCCGTTTGTCTTGCTTAGGTCCGAGGCCTACCTTGGCGTTTTGGTAGATGATTTGGTGACAAAGGGCACGAGCGAGCCCTATCGTCTGATGACGTCGCGGGCGGAGCATCGGCTGCTTCTGCGTTTTGACAATACCGAGTCTCGTCTTTTGCCTAAGGGCGTGGAGGTGGGAGTGGTTCCCGAGTGGGAATTAGTGCGGCTGCGGGGGGACGAAGCGGGTATTAGTCAGTGGATGGAGTATCTCGAGCGGCGGAAGGTGTCCCCGGAGGAAGCCGTAAATCGACATCTCGCTTCCGTCCCCACTTCCCCGATCGAACACACTACTACTGCTGCCGCATTACTGCGGCGCCCGGAAATTTCTTGGGAGGGGCTAAGCGTCATAGTGCCTGAACTTACTGAGGTCGCTTTGCACTTGGCACAGCGAGTATCTATTGAAGTGAAATATGCGGGGTACATCGCTAGGCAACGTGAGGCGGTGGAGCTTTTTCAGCGCCTTGAGCTAAAGGCTATCCCCAGCGGCGTGCGCTACAGTGAGATGCGCGGACTTTCGCTGGAGGCGCGCGAGAAACTTGAGCGCGTGCAACCTCGCTCCTATGGTCAGGCTTCGCGCATCAGTGGGGTATCGCCAGCTGACATCGCTGTGCTGATGGTGCACCTAGAGAGGAGATAGACGCATGGATAAAGCGGAGTTTGTTAAGGAGTGTGAGGCGCTAGGTGTGACGTTGCCGCCGCATGCGCTCGGACACTTTTCCCTTTATCTTGAACTTTTGCTTGAGTACAACGCCAAGTTTAATCTCACAAAAATTGACACCCCGGGTGAAGTGTGGCGCAAGCATTTCTTGGACAGCTTGTCAGCACTGTTAGTGATTAAGCCGCAAGGTAAAGTTGTTGACGTCGGCAGCGGGGCTGGATTTCCTGGGATTCCACTTGCTATTGCCTGTGCGGGCCTCCACGTGACACTAGTTGACAGCTTAGGTAAGCGCGTGCGTTTTCTGGAGGAGGTAGTGGACAGGCTGGACTTTGGCGGTAGCGTCAAGGTTGTGCGGGCGCGCGCTGAGGACTTTGGCCGCATCCCGGAACAGCGTGAACGATATACATATGCCGTTACGAGGGCAGTGGGTAGCCTAAATGTACTGGCGGAGTACTGCTTGCCGCTGCTAGAGCGGGGAGGCGTAATGCTGGCCATGAAGGGGCCGGCGGCCGTTAAGGAAGTGCAGACAGCAGAGAGAGCCGTCAAGCTGCTCGGCGGCGGAGAACTGAAGACTTTAGTTTGGGCTTTGCCGGGAGGCGGGGAGCAAAGAGTGCTAGTTGCGGTTGAGAAGCTCCGCCCGACGCCACTTGCCTATCCTCGCCGCGCGGGATTGCCGAGCAAGCAACCGTTGTAGAGCTTGCGGAGTAGGCAGGAGGGAAGGCGGACGGCGTAGAACAAGGTAGGAGCAGGTATGGGTCCTTCGGACTAGAGGAGCGATGGCGATGAAGTGGTTTAGCGGCGGTAACGCCGAGCAAGTGTTGCAGATAAACATCCACGAGGTTCGGCCTAACCCCTACCAACCGCGCAAGACCTTTGCTGAGGAGGGTATTGCCGAGCTTGCCGCATCCATTAAACAAGTGGGGATTATTCAACCCCTGATTGTGCGCAAGTTGGGATCCGTGTACGAACTGGTGGCCGGCGAACGCAGATTGCGTGCGGCGAAAGCCGCCGGGCTATCGACCGTCCCCGTAGTGGTGAAACAGTACACTGATCAAGAGGTTGCTCAGGCTACGCTGATTGAGAACTTGCAGCGCGAGGACCTAAACGTGTTAGAGGAGGCTTTGGCATATGACCAGTTGCTTAACGACTTTAACCTTACCCAAGAGGAGTTAGCTAAGCGTCTGGGGATGAGTCAATCTACCGTGGCCAACAAGCGCCGATTACTTAAGCTGGCGGACGGGGTGAAGGACATGCTGTCCAAGGGTGCACTTTCGGAGCGCCACGCGCGTGCGTTACTTAAGCTGGACAGCCATCAAGTGCAGATCACGCTTGCGGCGTTGGCCGTGAGTGAGGATATGACGGTTAAGCAGACGGAGGAGGCGGTGGAGCGCTTTCTCGCCGGCGAAAGTGAACAGGAGGCTGTGGCGACGGCGGCGGTTAAGCCGATTAGGCGGTTCTTTGTGAGGGACGTGCGGATTTTTGTTAATTCTGTGCGCCAGGCAATCGATCTCATGAAGAAGAACGGCGTGGCTGCACAAGTGGAGGAGAGGGACGGGGAAACCCATTACGAATTTGTGGTGAGGATTCCAAAGTAGCTGGCGGCGCGAAATGAAACCGCCGAGGGGAGTTTTGGTGACATGACAGCGAAGGCAATGGCAATCGTCAATCAGAAAGGGGGTGTGGGCAAAACCACTACGGCGGTTAACTTGGGGGCTGCGTTGGCGGAGCTGTCAAAGCGCGTATTGGTGGTGGACATTGACCCGCAAGGCAATACTACCTCCGGGCTAGGAGTCAATCGCTATCGCCTGAAAAAGTGCATCTACAACGTGTTGATCGACGGCGTGCCGATTGAGGCCGTGATTCTGCCGACCAGTACGCCTAGACTTGAACTGGTACCGGCCACGATTCAACTCGCGGGTGCAGAGATTGAGTTAGTGTTGGCCATGCAGCGGGAAGTGAAGCTGCGGGAGGCAGTGCAGCACGTGCGGGAGAACTACGACTACATACTGATAGACTGCCCGCCTTCGCTCGGGCTGTTGACTTTAAATGCTTTAACTGCTGCGCACGGCGTGTTGATCCCTGTGCAGTGCGAGTATTATGCTTTAGAGGGTTTAAGCCAGTTGATGAACACCGTATCCTTGGTACAGCGGCACCTAAACCCCAGCTTAGTCGTTTCAGGCGCGTTGCTTACCATGTTTGACCCGCGCACTAATTTGGCTTCACAAGTAGTGGACGAGGTCAGGGCTTACTTTAAGGACAAAGTTTACGCAACTGTGATTCCGCGCAATGTGCGCCTTAGCGAAGCTCCGAGCCATGGGCAGTCCATCCTAGCGTATGACCCCAAATCTAAGGGCGCAGAAGTTTACATGGAACTGGCTCGGGAGGTGATCGAGCGTGGGTAGACCGCGGCTGGGCAAGGGACTGCAGGCGCTCATAACTGACATGTCGCCGACTGGGATGGATGAGCTCCAGTATATTGACGTGGATATGATTATGCCTAATCCCTATCAACCTCGACGCGTGTTTGCCGAGGGCGAGCTGGCGGAGCTCGCCGCCTCCATTAAGCAGCACGGCCTAATTCAGCCCGTGACAGTGCGGCCACGCAGTGGGCGGTATGAACTGGTGGTGGGGGAGAGGCGCTTGCGTGCGGCCAAGCTTGCCGGGTTGACGGAGGTTCCGGCTTTAGTTAAGGAGTGGTCTGACAGGGAGTCGATGGAGGTAGCGCTAATTGAAAATTTGCAGCGCGAGGACCTCAACCCCATGGAAGAGGCAGCCGCTTTGTCGCAACTGCTGCAGCACCTTGGGAGTACGCAGGAAAGCTTGGCGGAACGGATAGGGAAGAGCAGGCCGTATGTGGCCAATGCCCTCAGGTTACTCACACTATCGCCGGCTGTAGCTCTACTTGTTTCACGTGGAACACTCAGTGCCGGGCACGCACGGGCGGTTTTAGCGGCGCCGGCGGCTATGCGGGACATGCTGGCCCAAGAAATGGCGACGAAGGGGCTGACAGTGCGCGAGGCAGAGCGACTAGCAGCTAAGGCCGCAGAGAATGTTTCACGTGAAACAATTGTGCAACCAGTCAAGGAGAAGCTTCCCACGGCAGAGCTTAGGGAGATGGAGCGCAGCCTGCGCGATTTACTGCAGACGCGCGTGGCACTTAAGGGCACCCCCGCGCGGGGTACAATCACTATTACTTATCACAACGCCGAGGAATTGGAGCGACTCAGAGAGTGGTTTCTCAGAGCAGGTGGCAAGTTTGCGTGATATAATCTATATGGACAACGCGGCTACCAGTTGGCCAAAGGCTCCCGAGGTCGCGGAGGCGATGGCTGCGTTTCTTACGCATGGCTCCGGTAGTCCCGGGCGCAGCGGACACGCGCTATCCCTGCAGGCGAGTCGTGCGGTGTTTGTGTGCCGTAGCCAGTTAACTGAGCTAATCGGGGCATCGGACGCAGCGCGGGTGGTTTTCACGGCCAACGCTACCTATGCTCTGAACATGGCCATTTTTGGACTACTTGCGCCGGGGGATCACTGCATCACGACTTCCATGGAGCATAACGCCGTTATCCGTCCGCTGCGTGAGTTATCGCGCCGCGGCGTAGGGCTAACCATTCTCCCGTGTGCGGGCGACGGGAAGCTTGAGGCAGGGGCGGTGCGACAAGCAATAAAAAGCACCACTAAGCTCGTGGTGCTAACGCATGCCTCTAATGTCTGCGGAACCTTGCTGCCAATCGCCGAGATTGCGGCTATTACGCGGGTAGCTCAGGTGCTGCTCCTCGTGGACGCCGCGCAGACTGCGGGGGCACTGCCTATCGCAGTTGAGTCAATGGGGATAGATTTGCTGGCCGCACCCGGTCATAAGTCACTGCTTGGACCTACGGGCACGGGATTTCTGTATGTGCGGGCGGGCGTAGAGATTGCCCCGACCATATATGGGGGTACGGGAAGCTTTTCTGAGCTGTCCGAGATGCCCCCACTCTTGCCGGACCGCCTGGAGAGCGGCACGCTTAACGCGGTGGGCATAGTGGGGCTTTCGCGCGCACTCAGTTACATCGCCGCACAAGGCGTCGACGCTATTAGGGAGCATGAGGTAAGGTTGGCTACGCGGTTGCGTTCGCGCCTAGCTTCCATCCTAGGGGTGACGCTGTATGGGGATGGCCAGGGTGCGCCAATAGTCGCCTTTAACATAGGGAGCCGGGGGTCAACGGAGGTGGCTCACATCTTGGACGCCTCCTTCGGCATTGCCGTGCGGGCGGGGCTGCACTGCGCGCCACTTGCGCACGAGACGCTTGGCACTTTAGGCCAAGGCATTGTGCGCCTCAGCCCCGGTCCCTTTTCTACTATAGAAGAAATCGATGAGGTGGCTGAGGCCATAGAGCGCATCGCGGAGGAGAGAATTTAGTGCTGGGCACTATCGTTAACGCCCTGGCAATTTTGGCCGGAGGGATACTAGGGGCACTGCTGGGCGGTGTTATTAAAGAAAAAAGCCGCGACACGGTTATGCATGGGCTGGGACTTTCAGTAGCAGTAGTTGGGTTGACGATGGCTCTAAAGACCGACAGCCCGCTGATAGTTATCGCCAGCCTTGTGCTAGGTGGCCTGGTAGGGGAGTGGCTGGACATAGAGGGGAACCTCTACAGAGGGGCAGCACTGGTAGAGAAACGCTACGTGCGCGGCAAAGGGGGGCTCGCGCAGGGCTTTGTCACTACCAGCTTGATCTATTGTGTAGGGGCGATGGCCATCATGGGGAGCTTAGAGAGCGGCATGACCGGCAACCACGCTACCCTCTACGCCAAAGCTATGCTGGATGGCGTGTCGGCGGTGGTGTTTGCTTCTACTCTAGGTTTAGGGGTAGCGCTTTCGAGCTTATCTGTGTTTGTGTACCAAGGTGCGATCACGCTGCTTGCGGCTTGGATTTCACAGTGGCTTACCCCGGCTGCGGTGATCGAAATGACGGCCACGGGGGGGATCCTTATTGTAGCGATTGGCCTCAATGTGTTGGAGATCAAGAAAGTCCGCGTAGGCAATCTGTTGCCTGCGATTCTGCTTGCGGTTCTGCTAACAATAGGTGTCGGGTAAGAGAGAGCGTTAAGTGGCTAAGGAGGCCGAACACATGCCCATCTACGAGTTTGAGTGTCCAAAGTGCAGCATGAACGTGACCAAGCTCTGTCGAGTGGGGGCAGATGGCGGTGAGATAGAGTGCCCTCGCTGCCGTGTGTTTGGCTTAAAGCGGAAGCTGTCGCGGTTTGCCAGCCCCGGCACAGGGGGAGGGAATGCCTGCGGAACCTGCAGCGCGACCTCCTGCGGCAGCTGCAGAAACACAGGGGACGTGTAATTTTGTTTTGCATCACAGAGACACAGAGGTCACAGAGATAAGGCGGAGAGGGACGACCCATGTGGAGAACGGAAGGCCGTGGAACAGAGGGGGGTATTTGATTGCGGGTATCAGAGCATCCCATTCTTAGCTTCAAGCGGGGTAAGGAAATTAAGTTCATCTACGAGGAGCAGGAGCTCGCCGGGTACGAGGGGGAGACAATCGCGGCGGCGTTACACGCGGCCGGAGTGAAGGTGCTGAGCAAGAGCGCTGTGCTGCACCGTCCGCGCGGCTTTTTTTGTGCCATCGGCACCTGCAGCTCCTGTCTGATGGTAGTGGACGGCGTTCCTAACGTGCGCGTCTGTGTCACCAAGCTCAAGGCAGGCATGGTAGTTAGGCAGCAGCACGGGAGGGGGGTTCTCGCGTGAAGACGGTGGACATCTGTGTGATTGGCGGCGGTCCCGCAGGCCTTAACGCCGCGCTAGCCGCGTCCAGCGGAGGTGCATCTGTGCTTTTGCTAGATGATGCCGACCATTTAGGCGGACAGCTGGTTAAGCAAACCCATATGTTCTTTGGCTCGGAAAAACAGCAAGCCGGCACACGTGGCATAGACATCGCGGTCTCCCTGACCACAGCCGTGCAAGGTACACCCTCAATCGAGGTCTGGCTGGAGACAACGGCTTTAGGCCTCTACGATGACGGCGTGCTCACCACAGAGTGTCTGGGGGAGTATCGCAAGGTCAAGGCCAAGCGCTTCGTCGTGGCTACAGGCGCGAGCGAGAAGATGCTGGCCTTTAAAGGAAACGACCTGCCGGGCGTCTATGGCGCAGGTGCCGTACAAACGTTGATGAACGTCTTTGGGGTTAAGCCGGGACAGCGGGTACTGATGGTGGGCGCGGGGAACATCGGACTTATTGTTTCATATCAGCTCCTGCAGGCGGGGGTAAGCGTCGCGGCGATTGTGGAGGGCTCGCCTCGCATTGGCGGGTATCTCGTGCATGCCTCGAAAGTGCGCCGGGCAGGAGTGCCTATACTTACATCACACACGATTCTCGAGGCTTACGGCCAAGATACCGTAGAGGGAGCAGTGATCTGCCAACTCGATCAAGCATGGCAGCCAATTAAGGGCACGGAGCAGAGGCTCAGCGCTGACGTCATCTGCTTGGCCATAGGGCTGTCCCCGTTGTCTGACCTACTGTGGCAAGCGGATTGCCGCATGCTGTATATACCGGAACTAGGCGGCCATGTCGCTTGGCGAGATGAGCGCCTACGCACCAGTCAGCCGCATATTTTTATCGCCGGCGATGTAGCGGGGATTGAAGAGGCGAGCAGTGCCATGGTAGAGGGGTTGCTTGCGGGGTACGTAGCCGCGTCGGACATTGGACTTGCCCCAAGCGATGTAAGCGAGCGCATCCGCGCGACGAGAGAGCAGCTTGTGGAACTCCGCAGTGGCCCTGAGGGGGAGAGGACCCGTCTTGGGCTGGCAGCAGTACAGGGTTCGAACAGTTTGCTTGACACCTCCCCAAAACTGCTCTATACTTTCCATTATGGAGAGATATGTAGCGATAAGCAAAGCCTCTGAAGCGTTGGGTGTGTCAATAACGACGTTGCGTCGCTGGGAGGCTGAGGGCAAGCTGATCCCGGAGCGCACAGCGGGGCGGCAGCGCCGGTATGATCTGGCAAAGCTCAAGCCGG
>QLUB01000029.1 GCA_018725205.1 candidate division NPL-UPA2 bacterium | reverse complement strand
TCAATAGAAGGCAGCAACAACCGCTTGCACCCATCACGAATGGCGTCAAGCATCAGCGTCTCTTGTCCGGCGGGCGCGCCGAGAAACTTCAGGGCCGCCAGATGATGCGCCTTCTCCTCGGCGTACTCGAGCACTACCTTCAGTACTTCTTCGCGTTCGCCGCGGTTAATTGCCAGCACCCGATGCGGCGGAATCTTGCGCACGGGTTCCGAGTAGTCGTAGTACATCTCGTACACCGAAGGCTGTTCCGACACCGCTTTGGAGCAAAGAACGGCTTCCGAGCGCAAGAAGTGCCGCACCGCCTCGCGTACGGCAAAGGTCTCGCTGATGCGCTCTGCCAAGATGTCTTTAGCTCCGTCGAGCGCCGCCCCTACATCCACGACGCCTCGCTCCTCGCTGATAAACCGTGCGGCTTCAGGCGCGGCCTCTTTTGCACTAAGCCGGGGGTTGGCCGCAATGTAGTCTGCCAAGGGCTCTAGGCCCTTTTCTTTGGCGATGGTCGCCTTGGTGCGTCGCTTGGGACGAAAGGGTAGATATATGTCCTCGACCTGCTGCAAGAGTTCGGCGCGCAGGAGGTTGCCCTCGATCTCCGGCGTCAGTTTTCCCTGTTCGGCGATGAGCCTGTTCACCTCGTCTTTGCGGGCGGCGAGGTTCTTTAAGTACGTAAGTCGCTCTTCCACCTCACGCAGTTTCACTTCGTCAAGTTCCCCCGTCGCTTCTTTGCGGTAGCGGGCGACAAAGGGGATAGTGTTTCCCGCTACGAGCAGTTCATCCACGCTCGCCACTTGCTCGCGCTTTAGAAGTAGCTCCTGCGCTATTTTCGCATATAAGTCCATACATTACCTCCACATCGTAGTCTCAGGCATAGAGCTATTATACTGGAACTATGCCCCTTGGGGATAATCACAACTTTCACGTCTGCGATATAACAAACGTCCCCGCGTTTCTCCCCGCGTTTCGCTTGACAGGGGGAGAAATGCAGTGATAGAGTTAAGGCGAAAAGAAGAGTGGTCACGAGCTAAAGTGTGTCTAGGGTTCCGTAGCCTAAGGCTAGTCTGGTCCGAGCGATACTGGCGCTTTTGCGCTACACCGAAGGGATAAAAGCCCGGGCGGGGATGTTTTCTCGTAAACATCCCCGCCTGCTTTGTTTTTTTCGGGCAAACTGATAGCGCCAGCCGCCAGGTTGTAAGTCGGAGGGTGAACATAAAACAAAGACGAGGCGGCTATCCGCTTTCCGCTTTCCTCCGTCCACCAAGTGCCATGTGCTATGTGCTACGTGCTACGTGCTATGTGCCAAGTGCATTCAATCCCACAAGGAGGTGCCACAATGATCGACCGCTACAGTGTCCCAGAGATGTCGCGCCTGTGGGGCGCAGAAGAAAAGTTCGCGCGTTGGCTCGAAATCGAGATTCTCGCGTGTGAGGCATGGAGCAAGCTCGGCGTTATTCCACCTAGTGATGTCGCACAAATCCGCGCGCGCGCTAAGTTTTGTGTTGCGCGCATCGACGAGCTAGAGCGGGAAACCAATCACGACGTAGTGGCCTTTACGCGTTGCGTCAGCGAGTCGCTCGGGCCGGAGAAGAAGTGGGTACATTACGGCCTTACGTCTACCGATGTGGTGGACACCGCGCTAAGTCTGACCATTGTAGCGTCGCTAGACCTTGTTGTCGCCAAACTACTGGAGTTACGCGATAGCTGCGCCACACAGGCGCGCCGCCACAAGCATACCCTCATGATGGGACGCACACATGGCGTGCATGCCGAGCCGACCACGTTTGGGCTTAAGCTCGCGGTCTGGTACGCGGAAATTGAGCGCCACCTCGAACGCCTCGCCGCGGCGCGCGCTACTATGGCCGTAGGCAAGCTCTCGGGCGCAGTCGGAACTTACGCCAATATTGCCCCGTTTGTAGAAGACTATGTATGTAGCCGCCTCGGGCTCACACCCGCCAAAGCGGCGACACAGACGCTGCAGCGCGACCGCCACGCCGTGCTCATCTGTACCCTAGCCATAGTCGGCTGTTCGCTCGAGAAGTTCGCAACGGAAATACGCGCTCTGCAAAAGACCGAAACGCGCGAAGTAGAAGAACCCTTTACTGCCGGGCAAAAGGGCAGCTCGGCCATGCCGCATAAGCGTAATCCCATTATGAGTGAGCGCATCGTCGGCTTGTCGCGGGTCCTGCGGGGCTTCGCCCTTACCGCTATGGAAAACGTCGCTCTCTGGCACGAGCGCGACATCTCGCATTCCTCGGCGGAGCGCATAATAATCCCAGATAGCTTTCAGCTCTTGTATTATATGCTCGGCGTGCAATGCCGTGTCCTACAGGGGCTTAATGTCTACCCCGACCAGATGCTCGCCAATATGGAGCGGTCTTTTGACCTTACGTACTCGCAACAGGTATTGCTTAAGCTGATTGAGTCCGGCATGTCGCGTGAAGCGGCCTATGACCTAGTGCAGCGCTTGGCCATGCGGGCGTGGGGGGAAGGCGTGAGCTTTAAGGCGTTAGTCCTAAGTGAGCCGGAGATTACAGGGCGCTTAGATAATGCCACACTTCTGCGCCTATTCGATATCGCTGCCCACACACAACACGTCGACACCATTTTCGCGCGCCTAGGGCTATAGAAAGAGGGAGGTGCCACATGGAAAAACGTGCTCTGCTTTATTCCGGCAAAGCCAAAGACGTGTATGCAACCGACGACCCTAACCTGTGTATTGTGCACTTTCGTGACTCTGCAACGGCTTTTAACGCGCTAAAGAAAAGCGAAATCGCGGGCAAAGGCGAGCTTAACAACCTTATCTCGGCTCATTTTTTCGATTTGCTCGCTAGCCACGGCGTGGAGACGCACTTTGTCGGCTCGCTCGGGCCGCGCGAGATGCTGGTTAGGCGCCTCGAGATAATCAAAGTCGAGGTTGTCGTGCGCAATATCACGGCAGGATCGTTAGCCAAGCGACTCGGACTGCCGGAAGGGCTGCCTGTCACCCCCCCCGTGCTTGAGTATTATTACAAAGACGACACCCTAGGCGACCCGCTAGTAAACGACAGTCACATCCTCTCCTTCGGCTGGGCCAGCGCAGCCGAGCTTAGCACTATCGCGGCCGCTGCTCGGCAAGTAAACGATATTCTCTTGCCTGCGCTCCGTAAACTCGACCTCTTGCTTGTGGATTTTAAGCTCGAGTTTGGGCGCCATGCGGGGCGCGTCATGCTTGGGGACGAGATTTCGCCGGACACTTGTCGCTTTTGGGATGCCCAAACCCGCGAAAAACTAGATAAGGACAGGTTCCGCCGCGACCTCGGAGGCGTAGCCGAAGCCTACCAAGAGATTTACCGTCGACTAAAGGGAGGAACGCCAAATGTATAAGGCCAAAATTTGGGTAACACTGCGCCAAGGCATACTTGACCCGGCAGGACAAGCCGTGCAAAAAGGCCTGCACAGCCAGGGCTTTGTCGGTGTGCGCGACGTGCGCATGGGCAAATTTATGGAGTTAGTACTCGATGTCACAAGCGAACGCGAAGCGGCTGGCTTAGTGCGCGAGACCTGTGAGCGGTTACTCGTCAATCCAGTGATGGAGGACTATACCTTTACACTCGAGGCTCATGTATGAGGTTTGGCGTAGTTGTCTTTCCCGGCTCGAATTGTGACATCGATTGCTACCACGCTGCCAAAGCGATACTAGGGCAACCCACCGATTATGTGTGGCACGAAACGAGCGACCTGTCCTCCTATGATTGCATTGTCTTGCCTGGGGGCTTTTCCTACGGCGACTATTTGCGCCCGGGAGCGATCGCCCGCTTCGCCCCGGCGATGCAAGCCGTAGCCGAGGCAGCGGGGCGCGGCCAACTCGTGCTCGGTATCTGCAACGGGTTTCAAATTCTGCTCGAGGCCGGTCTTTTGCCTGGGGCGATGCGACGCAACGACCATCTGCAGTTTCGCTGTGAAACCCGCCACCTGCGCCTAGAAAACAACACCACTCCCTTTACTCACTTGGGTGAGCGGGGCCAGATCTTGCGTTTGCCCATAGCCCATGCCGACGGTAACTATTATATTGACGAACTCGGTCTCGCCGAGCTCAAGCGCAACAACCAAATTGTGTTGAGGTATTGTGACGCCGAGGGTCAGCCGACCGCGAGCGCTAACCCTAACGGAGCACTAGAGAATATTGCTGGCATCGTCAACAGGCGCGGCAATGTGTTTGGTCTGATGCCGCATCCTGAACGCGCGCTGGAAAAAATCACTGGCGGTACAGACGGCCAGCTCGTGTGGACTTCGATTCTCAAGTGGTGGGAGGGCAACCATGCTTAAGCATTATCTCGAGCCACAGGACAGGCACTCGGCACAACAAATGGGCCTTAAAGAGCTGGAGTGGGAGCTCGTGCTAGAAAAACTCGGTCGGACCCCTAACCTGACTGAGCTCGGTATGTTTGCCGTGATGTGGAGTGAGCATTGTAGCTACAAACACAGTAAGCTGGCCTTGCGCCAATTTCCCACCACCGGCCCCCGCGTCCTCGTGGGCCCCGGGGAAAACGCCGGCGTAATAGATATTGGCGACGGACAGGCGGTAGTCTTTAAGATCGAAAGTCACAACCACCCCTCCGCCATCGAGCCCTACCAAGGCGCGGCTACCGGGGTGGGCGGCATCGTGCGCGACGTGTTTGCCATGGGGGCAAGGCCGATTGCGCTCCTTAATAGCTTGCGCTTTGGCGAGCTCGACTCCGCGCATCAGCGCCACCTGTTTTCGGGCGTCGTATCAGGCATCTCGGGCTACGGCAACTGTTTAGGGATCCCCACCGTGGGGGGAGAAGTGTATTTTAACCAGAGCTATACCGGCAATTGCTTGGTCAATGCCATGTGTGTAGGCACGATCTCGCAGGACAAGCTCGCGCGCGGCAAAGCGGCGGGACTCGGCAACCGCGTGCTGCTTATCGGTGCGCTCACGGGGCGCGACGGCATACATGGTGCCACGTTTGCCTCAGAAGAACTAAGCGAAAGCTCTTCCACCAAACGCCCCATGGTGCAAGTCGGCGACCCATTTATGGAAAAACTGCTGATTGAGGCCTGTCTCGAGCTCGTCGATCGGCGCGTGATCGTCGGGATGCAGGACCTCGGCGCGGCTGGGCTTACTTCGGCTAGCAGCGAAATGGCCGCTCGCGCGGGCACAGGTGTAGAAATCGACGTTGCGCGCGTACCACGTCGCGAACAGAATATGAGTCCCTACGAAGTGATGTTGTCGGAATCGCAAGAGCGCATGCTTTTAGTGGTGGAGCCCGAGCGCGTGAGGGAAGTGCTCGAAATTTGCACGCGTTGGGGACTCGCGGCTACCGACATCGGTTTAGTAACCGACACCGGCGCGGTACGTGTGTTTGACGGCGACGAAATTGTCGCAGAGGTCCCGGCTCAAGCGCTCGCTTCGGCAGCACCGGTGTACAATCCCACCCTGCAGGTGCCGTGGTGGCAAAGCGAAGCACAACACCTAGACCTCGATGCCTTACCCCTGCCGCAGGATCTTAATCAGGTGCTGCTTGTTTTGCTCAGTTCTCCTACTATCGCCAGCAAAGAGTGGGTCTACAGGCAATATGACCATCAGGTGCGGGGCGACACGGTGGTCCTGCCTGGTTCTGACGCTGCTGTGCTCCGCATTAAAGGCACGTCTAAAGGGTTGGCCATAAGTGTGGACTGCAACAGCCGCTACGTCTATCTTGACCCCTTCCGAGGCGGTGCCATTGCCGTAGCCGAGGCCGCCCGCAACGTAGCGGTAAGCGGCGCCGAACCGCTGGCTGTCACCAACTGCCTTAACTTCGGCAATCCCGAAAAGCCCGAGATTTTCTACCAATTCCATCAGGCCATCGCCGGTATGGCGGAGGCCTGTCGGGCACTAGAAACGCCGGTAACCGGCGGTAACGTCAGCCTGTACAACGAAACAAACGGTAAGGCAATCTATCCCACGCCGACGGTAGGGATGGTGGGCCTCTTGCGGGATGTAAACAAGCGCGTGACGCTCTCGTTTAAGCAAATCGGCGATGTAATCCTGCAACTCGGTACGACCATGGAGGAACTCGGGGGGAGCGAGTATCTCAAAGTCATTCACCAGCGCGAATGCGGCATGCCCCCCGGACTTGACCTTAAACGCGAGCGGGCACTGCAGCAGCTCTTAGTAGCCGCTGCCCAAGCCCAACTCCTGTCTTCCGCCCACGATTGTTCGGAAGGCGGTCTTGCCGTAGCTTTGTGCGAGTCAGCTTTCCCCTTAGGGTTCGGTGCCGATGTGACGCTCGAAAATGTCAATCAGATACGCCTAGACGCGCTCCTGTTTGGCGAGTCACAGTCGCGTGTCGTTGCAACTACTGCACCGAGTTCATTTGCCGCTTTGCAAGACCTGTGCGAGCAGCATAATGTACCCTGCCGAGAGATAGGGCGAGTATCGCGTGACACAGTCGTAGTCCGCGTTGGTAGCACCACCGTCATTGATTTGCCGACACAAGATTTAGCTAGAGCCTGGAAAGGAGCTATCCCGTGCCTTATGTCACAGTAGACGGTAAACTCAGGGAAGAGTGCGGCGTGCTTGGTCTCTACGGGCGCGGTCTTGATGTGGCCCGCCTTGGTTATTTCGGCCTTTTCGCTCTGCAGCACCGCGGGCAAGAGAGCGCCGGCCTCGCGGTTACGAACGGCAAAGAAATCAAGACGCACAGGGGCCTTGGTTTGGTAGCCGAGGTCTTTACGGAAGCAGACATAGCATCCTTAGGCACCATAGACGCGCATATCGCGGTGGGCCACGTGCGTTACTCCACTGCCGGCGGCGGCGGCTTAGCTAACAGCCAGCCCCTCGTGGCAAGTCACCTCCGGGGGCACGTTGCGCTTGCGCATAACGGAAATTTAGTGAACAGTGACAAGTTACGGGAAGAGCTAGAGGGCCAGGGGACCATCTTTCACACTACCAGCGACACAGAAGTAATTTTGAGCCTGATGGCGCGGTACCGCCAGAGCGGCAACGAAAACGCCTTAGTGCAAGCACTCACTCATGTGCAGGGGGCCTATAGCCTAGCGCTCGGCACGGACACAGAGCTGATTGGCGTACGGGACCCGCGCGGTTTTCGCCCGCTATGCCTCGGGCAAATAGGCAATGAGGGGTATGTGCTGGCTTCGGAAAGTGCGGCGATTGATGCGTTAGGCGGCAAGTTTCTGCGCGATATCCAGCCCGGCGAAATAGTGGTTATCGACGAGCGCGGTGTAAGATTTAAGCGCTTTGCGGAAAGCCCTGTTTCTGCCTGCGTTTTTGAGTACATCTACTTTGCCCGCAATGATAGCACCATTGACGGGCTAAATGTCTACCGCGCGCGCCAAGAACTAGGGAGGCAATTAGCTAAAGAGCATCCTGCGGCGGCGGACATCGTCATCTCTGTGCCTGACTCCGGCACTCCGGCAGCTTTAGGGTATGCCGCGGCCGCCAATCTGCCTTTTGCCGAGGGTCTAGTGAAGAACCGCTATGTCGGACGCACGTTTATCGAGCCAGGGCAGGCGCTGCGTGAACTCAAAGTTAGGCTAAAACTTACCGCCAACACTGAGGTTATCGCGGGCAAGCGCATCGTCATGGTCGACGATTCAATTGTGCGTGGCACAACCACGCAAATCCTAGTGAAGATGCTGCGCCAGGCGGGTGCTAGTGAGGTGCATGTACGCGTGAGCTGCCCGCCCTACTTGAGCCCCTGCTATTTTGGCATTGATACGCCATCGACTGCGGAGCTCGTGGCCGCCCGCTGTGGTGTACAGGAGATGTGTGCTCTCCTGGGCGCGGATAGTCTCGGGTTCTTAAGTCTTGCCGGCACATTAGCCGCCCTCTCCCCAGCGCAAGTACCCGCTTGCGTCAGTTGCTTTACAGGTGTGTATCCCATGCCCATAGCCAAGTTGAAAACTGAAGCTGACCTGAACCGCAAAGCAGACGATTGGGGTGATGTCCGTGGATAAGAATAAGAGCTTGACGTATCGCGACGCCGGCGTAGATGTCGAAGCTGGGCACAAAGCGGTGGAGCTTATGCGCGGGCATGTTCGCGCCACTTTTCGCCGCGAGGTGATGGGGGATATTGGGGGCTTTGGCGGTCTATTCGCCTTGGGCAAGTATGACGAACCGGTATTAGTCTCCGGCACAGACGGGGTAGGCACCAAGCTCAAAGTAGCCTTTATGCAGGGTCGCCACGACACCGTAGGCATTGACCTCGTGGCCATG
Source organism: candidate division NPL-UPA2 bacterium (assembly GCA_018725205.1). Taxonomy (GTDB): domain Bacteria; phylum Bacillota; class UBA994; order UBA994; family UBA994; genus UBA994. The sequence goes on along the minus strand of QLUB01000029.1, from coordinate 8,053 downwards.
TCGGTTAACGACATTTTGGTCTCAGGCGCCGAACCGTTGTTTTTCCTGGACTACATCGGCGTGGCTCACTTAGACCCTGTGCAAGTGGCGGAAATCGTAGCGGGAGTTGCCAAGGGATGCCAAGCGGCGGGGTGCGCGCTGTTAGGCGGCGAAACGGCCGAACTGCCTGACCTGTATAGTGCAGGAGAATACGACTTGGCCGGGTTTGCCGTGGGTGTCACTGAGAAAAAGCGCATCGTTGACGGTAGCACGATCAAGCAGGGCGACGTGCTGATAGGACTCCCCTCCAGCGGGCTACACAGCAACGGTTACTCCCTAGCGCGGAAGCTCGCGTTTGAGATAGGCGGATTTACTTGTGCTGATGTGCCGCAGGAGTTAGGCGTGACGGTAGGCGACGAGCTGCTTCGCCCGACGCGCATTTATGTGCGACAGGTACTGCCGTTAGTCCAAGCGGGCTTAATTAGGGGCATGGTGCATATTACGGGCGGAGGGTTTGTCGACAATATCCCCCGCGTGCTGCCCGCTAGCCTAGGCGTAGAAATCACTCGCGGGAGTTGGCCCGCTTTACCCGTTTTTAGCTGGCTGAAAGAGCTTGGGCAAGTGGCAGAGAGAGAAATGTACCGCACTTTTAATATGGGGATAGGGTTTGTTCTCGTAGTAGCGGAGTCAGATGTGGCCGAAGTGCGAGCGCGTCTGACTGAGCTCGGAGAGGCGAGTTACGTCATCGGCAAGGTCATCGCGGGGGAGGGTGTTTCCCTTGTCTAGGGAGACCTCGGCGCTACCCCTGCGCTTAGCTGTCTTAGTTTCCGGCAGCGGGACAACGCTGCAGGGGTTGCTTAACGCGATAGACGCCGGCAAGTTGCAGGCGGAGATTGTAGCGGTCGTCAGCTCACGGCGTGACGCCTACGCCCTTCAACGCGCGCGTCGCCGGGATATTGCCACATACGTACTTAGGCCGCGCGACTTTGTGCCTGCGGGGGAGCATGATGCGGCACTAGCCAGAACACTGCGGGAAGTTAGCCCTGACTTGATTGTTCTAGCGGGGTACATGGTTGAGGTAGGCGATGTCACGCTAGGCGCGTTTCACGGACGGATAATGAACATCCATCCGAGTTTGCTCCCGGCGTTTGGCGGGCGAGGCTTCTATGGCCAACACGTGCACAAAGCAGTTTTAGAGCACGGCTGTAAAGTTACCGGTGCCACAGTCCATTTTGTAGAAGCACAAGTCGACGGCGGACCGATCATCTTGCAGGCGGCAGTAGAGGTAGAAGACGCAGACACGTGTGAAACGCTCGCGGCAAGGGTAAGCGAACTCGAAAGGCGGCTCTACCCCACAGCCATTCAGCTTTACGCCGAGGGCAGGCTCTGTCAAGTAGGGCGCAGGGTAACAATTCTTAAGTGAGGTGGGGGGTCAATGCAGGCTAAACGAGCACTGCTTAGCGTATGGGACAAGACGGACCTAGTGCCGTTTGCGCGCGGTCTTGTTGATTTAGGGTTTACAATTATCTCAAGCGGCGGCACGGCAGAGCATTTGCGCCAAGCAGGGGTTCTGGTGACTGGCGTAGAACAGGTGACAGGCTTTCCCGAAATCATGGACGGACGAGTAAAAACCCTGCATCCTGCCATTCACGGCGGCATTCTCCTCCGCCGCGACTGTGCTCTAGATGCGATACAGGCGGCTAGTCTAGGTGTTCTCCCTATTGACCTAGTTTGTGTCAATCTTTACCCGTTTGCGGCGACGATAGCGCGGCAACACACCCTAGAGGAAGCAGTTGAGAACATCGATATCGGTGGGCCCACGCTGATTCGCGCGTCTGCCAAAAACCACGCCTTTGTGACTACAGTGACTAACCCTAAGCAATACGAGCCGGTTTTGGACGAGTTGCGCACGCAGGGCGAAGTAGGCGCGGCTCTGCGCTCGCGCTTGGCTGTAGAGGCTTTCTTTCATACCGCTCATTATGACGGTACGATTAGTTTGTACTTCCACCAGGCCTATGGATTGCCCGGTTTCCCCGCAGAAATGGCTCTACCCATGAAACTCGCGGCTCAGCTCCGTTACGGCGAAAACCCCCACCAACAAGGTGCACACTATCTTCAGCCTTGCGCCAAGGTGGGGTTAGCTGGTATGCGGCAGCTGCAGGGGAAAGAATTGTCTTACTGCAATATTAACGACGTAAGTGCCGCCCTTCAGGTGCTTAGCGAGTTTTCGCAACCCGCGGCTGTAGCCATTAAGCACACTAATCCCTGCGGGGTAGCCGTAGGCGATTCTCTCTCTGCCGCTTACGCTAAGGCCTACGCCTCAGATGAGATGTCCATTTTCGGCGGTATTGTCGCGCTCAACCGCGAGGTTGACTTAGAGACTGCCAGCTTGCTCGGCGAGACGTTTCTCGAAGTAGTAGTTGCGCCAAAGTTTTCGCAAGCGGCGGCAGATTTCCTCAGCAAGAAGAAAAACCTGCGGCTACTTGAGGTGAGTCTAGAGCGACATGACGGAAGACTGCCTGATTGGGATATGCGTCGCATTGACGGTGGCTACCTCGTGCAGACACAAGATTCAATCGGCTCTATGCGTAACTGGCGCGTCGTCACTTCCGTCATGCCGACTGACAGTGCACTTGATGACTTGAAACTGGCATGGCGAGTAGTACGGCACGTCAGCTCTAATGCCATTGTGGTGGTCAAGGACGGCGCCACCGTGGGTATTAGCGGCGGGCAAACCAACCGCATAGACGCTGCCCTGCAAGCCATACAGCGCGCAGGGGAGCGGGCGCGCGGTGCGGTGCTCGCCTCGGACGCGTTTTTTCCGATGCCAGATGTGTTGGAGCAATGTGCAGCGGCGGGTGTGGCGGCGGTGATTCAGCCCGGCGGCTCGATTAGGGACAGCGATTCGCTCTCCGTAGCCGAGCGGGCAAAAATAGCCATGGTCTACACAGGCGAAAGGCACTTTCGCCATTAGTTAAGGGGGGCTGATTGTGCGCGTATTGCTCTTGGGTAGCGGTGCCCGTGAACACGCTTTAGCCTGGAAAATAGCCGCAAGTCCTTTACTCACCGCGCTGTACACCGCTCCGGGGAATCCGGGCACAGCGCTCTTTGGCGAAAATGTCGAGTGCGATATCTTAGACCTCGCTGCCGTTACAGAACTTACGCGGCGGCTGCAAATCGACTTATTGGTTGTCGGGGGCGAAGCTCCGCTGGCGGCGGGAGTAACTGATGCTGTAAGAGAAGGTTGTCCCGCTTGCGCCGTGTTTGGTCCCGGCAGGCAGGGCGCGAAACTGGAATGGAGCAAAGCCTACGCCAAAGCCTTTATGCAGAAGTACGGCTTGCCCACTGCAGAGTACAGGTGTTTTGCCACGGCGGCGGAAGCTCGCTCTTACTTGGCGATTGCGCCGCTGCCCATAGTAGTTAAGGCCGACGGGTTGGCAGGGGGTAAGGGCGTCGTTATAGCCAAGACACGCGCGGAGGCCCTCGCTGCGCCCGACCACATGCCTGTGGAGGGGCAAGTTATTGTCGAAGCGTATCTTGTGGGGCGCGAGGCGTCCGTATTTGTGCTGACCGACGGGCAGCGCTGCCACGTGTTACCAGCGACAGAGGACCACAAGCAGCTCTATGACGGCGATGCCGGACCGAACACCGGCGGCATGGGCGCTTACAGCCCGGTAGCCTACTGGAGCACAGAACTGCAGGCTGAAAGCGAGACTATGGCTTTGCGCACGCTTGCGGGACTTAAGGTCGAAGACGTGGACTATCGCGGCGTGATTTTTCTCGGTCTAATGGTGACAGCAAGCGGGGTTAAGCTATTAGAATTTAACTCCCGTTTTGGCGACCCCGAGTGCCAGGTCCTTATGGCTAAACTCGCGAGCGACATCTTGCCCTATCTCCATGGCGCGGCGCGAGGCGAACTGCCGCCTGACCCCCTAGAGTGGAGCCAGGCGCATGTGGCGCTGGTGGTGGCGTGTGGGGGGGAGTACCCCGAGGCTCCTTCGCGCGGCCTGCCAATTGCGGGCATCGCGGCGGCGGAAGCCACAGGCAGCTTGGTGTTTCACGCGGGCACAGCCGTAAGCGCCGGGCGACTTGTTACTAACGGCGGGCGCATTCTTAATGTTGTCGGCAGAGGCGATGCACTGGCACTAGCGCTCGATAAAGCCTACAATGGACTTAAACTTATCAGTTTCCCCGGTATGCACTATCGGCGAGATATTGGCAGGCGAAAGGACGGATGACGACTTTGGAAGCGCGTGTTGCGGTAATTATGGGCAGTACTTCGGATTGGCCGGTTATGCAGGAGGCTTGCCGCATCTTGCGGGAGCTAGAGGTGCCTTACGTCGCTAAAGTAGTCTCCGCCCACCGCACACCGGAGCTGATGGCCGAGTTTAGCAAATCGGCCGCCGACACAGGCATCAAAGTTATTATTGCGGGTGCCGGCGGTGCGGCGCACCTCCCCGGCATGGTCGCGAGCCACACTTTGCTGCCGGTCATCGGCGTGCCTATCCCGACAGAGCATTTGCGGGGACTCGACTCGCTGCTTTCTATTGTGCAGATGCCGGCGGGAGTGCCGGTCGCCACAGTCGCCGTGGGGACGGCGGGCGCAAAAAACGCGGCGCTCCTAGCGTGCCAGATACTAGCTCTGGCAGAGGAAGCCCTGCGGGAAAAGCTGGCGGTACGGCGCGCTGCTTCCCGTGAACAGGTCTTAGGCGCACATTTAGAGCTATTGCCATGAACAAGAATTTGCGCACCGTACTCCCCGGCGAGACAATTGGCATTTTGGGCGGAGGGCAGCTCGGGCGAATGACGGCCATGGCCGCCAAACAAATGGGTTACCGCGTCGTGTGCCTCGACCCACAGCCTAACTCGCCTTGTGGTCAGGTCTGCGACCTGCAAATTGTAGGCTCGTTTGACGATTATAGCGCAGCGCGCGAGCTTGCCCTGCAGAGTGACGTCTTGGTCTACGAGTTTGAGAACATCAACGCAGTGGTCGTGGCAGAACTAGAGCAGGAGTTTCATGTGCCGCAGGGCAGTCGCCTGCTCGAGATTACCCAAAACCGCATCAAAGAAAAGGCGCATCTACTGCAAAGTGGCTTCCCCGTGGTGCCCTACCGCGTAGTCGGGAGTAGCGCAGAACTTGCACAGGCGGCTGCAGAACTGGGGTATCCCGTGGTGCTTAAGTCAGCCACCGGCGGCTATGACGGTAAAGGCCAAGCGGTGCTCAAATCCCTAGCGGACTTGGCAGATGTAACCTTGAGCGGACCGGCTGTATTAGAGAAATTCTTGGCGCTAACGGGCGAAGTTTCTGTTGTGGTCGCGCGTCGTGCCGACGGAGAAACTGCAGCCTTCCCCGTGGGCGAAAACGTGCACCGCGGAAACATCCTCCATACTACTGTGGTTCCGGCGCGCCTCAGCGCAGAACTCCTAGAGCAAGCCACACAGCTGGGCATGCGCATCGCCGAGTCCCTTGGTGCCGTTGGGTTGCTGGCGGTAGAGATGTTCGTTACAGAGGGAGGCATTATCGTTAACGAATTGGCGCCGCGCCCGCATAACTCCGGTCACTTCACGCTTGGGGCCTGCTACACCTCGCAGTTTGAGCAGTTTGTGCGCGCCGTGTGCGGTCTCCCGCTTGGGCCTACTACATTGCTTTATCCCGCCATAATGGTTAATATCCTAGGTGAGCATATAGCACCCCTCATGCCCCGCCTGGCCACACTGCCCCCCCACGTCAAGGTCCACCTCTACGGTAAAAGCGGTGCACCCGTGCCTCGCCGCAAAATGGGGCATCTCCTTGTGAGGAGTGACGTGCCGGACGATACCGTGGCGTGGGTGGAGGACATGTTGGGGATGAGTAAGGGTAGGCTTGCCGCCGTCAACTGTCAACCGTCAACCGTCAACCGTCAACCGGAATCTACTGAGCACTAAGCACGAGGAGGGCTCTATGCAATTTACTAAGATGCACGGTCTAGGAAACGACTTTATCGTTGTCGATATGTTTGGCGGGGAGTGCATCGCCGACCCTAAGGCGCTAGCGCAGGCGATTTGTCACCGCCACTTCGGTGTGGGCGCGGACGGATTGGTGTTAGTGCATCCCTCGCAAAACGCTGATTGCCGTATGCAAATCATTAACTCTGACGGCAGCGAGGCCGAGTCCTGCGGCAACGCATTGCGCTGCGTGGCGCGATTTATGCAGCTTAAAGGACGCGTGGAAGGCACACTAGTCCGGATAGAGGCGCCCGCAGGTATCTATGACGCCGAAATTGAGTCGCTCGCGAGTGGTGAGCAGTTGATTAAGGTCAATATGGGTGCGCCTTTACTCGCCCCTGCTGTCATCCCCGCTTTGGTCGCAGGCGATGGCCCGGTGGTCGACTTGGCATTGTCCACCCCCCATGGCGATTTTCGCGGGGTGTTAGTCAATAGCGGTGTGCCGCATGTAGTTGTATTTGTCCCCGATCTTGCTGCTATAGATTTTGTCTCCGCCGGGCAAGCAATCGAAAAACATCCTCTATTCCCACAAGGCATCAATGCAGACTTTGTCGAAGTACATAGCCGAGCCTACCTAAAGGTCAAGGTGTGGGAGCGCGGTGCGGGCGCGACGCTTGCCTGCGGCACGGGGGCTGCCGCGGTGGCAGTGGCGGCACACCTCACAGGCCGCTCTGACCGTCGTCTAACCGTAGCTTTGCCCGGGGGTGAGCTCTGCATGGAATGGGCAGAAGAATCCGGCCACGTCTTTATGACGGGTCCCGCCGTGGTGGCGTTTACCGGTCAAATATATACTTAGGGCAGCAGTACTACTTGCAGGTCAAGTAGTCTATTTGATATAGGAAAGGCGCGTGCAGGAGTTTGGCGGAAATATTACAGGGCTTGTTTGCAGGCATAGGCGGGATCACGTGGCAACATCTGGTGATGTGGATCTTAGGTCTGGTCCTAATTTACCTAGCCGTGGCGAAAAGCTATGAGCCTCTTTTGCTCGTACCGATAGGTTTTGGCGCAATTATGGCAAATATTCCGTTCTCGGGAGCCGTAGGTGAGGGAGGTCCGCTGACACTGTTGCTCGAGGCTGGGGTGTTAACAGGGTTGTTTCCCATCCTTATTTTCGTGGGTGTAGGAGCTATGTGCGACTTTGGCCCGCTTCTGCGCCGCCCCGAGGTAATGTTGATTGGGGCAGCCGCGCAGACCGGCATTTTCTTAACGATTATTGTCGCCACCTTGCTTGGCTTCCCGATTGCGCAAGCGACCGCCATTGGCATTTTAGGCACAGCCGACGGCCCCACCACGCTTTATGTGGCGTCGCTGTATGCGCGTGAAATTCTGCCCGCATTAGCTTTGGCGGCCTATTCGTACATGGCTCTAACTCCCCTGATTATGCCGCCTATTATTAAAGCGCTGACCACAAGGGAAGAGCGCCAGATGCGCATGACCTATGTGGAAGGGCCCGAGGCATCGCGTACAGCACGCTTGGTCTTTCCGTTACTGGTAGTCCTCGTGGCAGGAACGCTAGCCCCGGTGGCCGTGCCCTTAGTGGGCTTCTTAATGCTGGGCAATTTCCTTAGGGAGTGCGGCGTCACCGATCGCCTTAGTCAGAGCGCGCAAAACGAGCTAATCAACGTCGTGACGCTGCTGCTCGGTCTCACCATAGGTGGCGCCATGACCGCCGAAAACTTCTTGAATGTGCCATCTTTGGGCGTTATGACTTTAGGCCTCGTGGCCATGGTTTTTGCCACGGCGGGCGGCATACTTATTGCTAAGATGATGAACCTCTTCCTTAAGCACAAGATTAACCCTATGATTGGCGCGGCGGGCATTTCTGCTTTCCCCATGGCAGGGCGGGTCGTGGCCAAAATGGCTTTAGCCGAAGACAAGCAAAATTACCTGCTCATGCAGGCTATGGCGGTCAATATCTCCGGTCAGCTCTGCTCTATCGTGGCGGGTGTTGTGGTTATTGCCATCATTAAAGTAGTATTAGGCTCCTAATGGAGAGTAATAATTAGTTGTTTAAATATATGTCAAAGTATGCTAAAATAGTGACATGAAAAGTACGTATTCTCCACAGGCGTTTGGACAGCAACTTGCT
>QLUB01000283.1 GCA_018725205.1 candidate division NPL-UPA2 bacterium | reverse complement strand
CTGCTGTCGCCCGCATGAACAACGACGTCGGATGGGGCGAGTAGCAACCATTCTTTTGCTTGACGCGTACCAGCTTCATCCTGTAACTGTCGCAAAACAAGCCTAGTTGGGAGCAATCGCCCGACGAATGACGCAAGTGAATGAGTTTGCTCCATACGCCCACCCGCCCCATCCGCTACGAACGTTGTCTGAGTAATCCTCACTTCAACAGGGTTTTCAGCAATCAATCTCAGGGCGGCATCTCGTCGCGCTCGAAGAAGACCGTCAATCGACACGACGAAACACCACCGGCAAAGCATATTCCAGAGCTCTACTGCCCACCCGCGGTACTAGAATACTGTACATCTGCGCCATTGCTAGGCAGTGGTCACGATAGGCCCCCAGCGAGATAAATTTGTGCTTCTCGTCCCCGGCAGAGCTTTCCTCAAGCCCCCCGCGTTCGGACATGGCCCTTGACGCCTTGATTCTCCACCCCGAAGCTACGGCGGCATTGATGTGCGTAGCACCAGTAAGCAGGATATCAATCTCAGCATCACTGAAACGGGTATCTGCCGCTGTCGTTAAAATACGTTCATCTACAAGCCGCCGCAACTCGAGCCGGAGTGCTGGTGTCGGTATCAAGGACATCGTTTCGCCCCCTAAGCTAGATTAATCTGCTGAACGTTCTCAGTCAACGCAGCATAGACACCACGATGTGCATACGCAACGATTTGTTCTTGCACCAGACGGCTTAGGTCTCCAGTTTGCGCTTCAATCCGCAAGTCCTGCTTCACGAGCTCCTTGAACCCACGGCGTGGACGAATAAGATACGCTCTACTCTCAGCGACACCAGTGTAGCCGTGGTGAGCATCGCTGTCGTAGTAGATGACCTGCTGGATACCGCCGATTGCTGGGAACACCGTACCGCCTACGTTGTGACCCCCAGTCATCGCCAGCTCGATCTCCGCACGCATGACAGGGTTAGCCACTAGCACCGTGCCTGGACGCTTCGCTCTAGCTGCAGCCTTCTGCGCCTCGATGATGGTATTGCGAATTCCCACCCAAGCAGGATTCCCTGCCGGCGGTGCGATCCAAGTCGTCAGGTTTCCACCGGTGTAGGTGTGAGAGATTATCGGGCGCAGATGAATGTCGTTAAGCAACGCATTGTGAGCCTCGCCCAATGCCCGATTCAGCATTTCTGGCCTAAAACTCTCGTTGAAATCCAGGATTTCTTTGGTGTACTCAAAGCCTGCAGAGAAGGTTAGAATCCGCGCTATTGGGCCCTGTACCGCGTCAAGTCTCCCGAAACGAACCTCCTGCCCCTCGAGGTGCTCAGTGAAAACCACAACCCCCTGCAGGGCCCACTTTGCATCCAAGACGCGCGGAAAGTTTGCGTCCTCAAGCCGGTCGTAGATCGGGCTGTAGACCAAAGGCTGCAGTTCACGACCGAGTTCGACGTCTAAGACGACCTTGCGAAGCAAGTCTCTGAATTGATCTAGCCCCCCACTGGTAATCATTTCACCAA
>QLUB01000282.1 GCA_018725205.1 candidate division NPL-UPA2 bacterium | reverse complement strand
GCTAGACTCAGGATCTAGTGGGCATTACGCCTGTGGGGGTTCAAATCCCCCCTCTCGCACCAATAAACATAAGGCTTCCGGGGTTTTAAAAATCTTAGGTCCATCCCATAAAATGCCCTCAATACTGCAGTTTTACTGCAGTTTTCAGGCAAAAAAATACTAGCAGGGATTATGCCCCTGCCAGTATTAGCCAGAACCTTATTCGCCCTGCGCCTTTGCAGGGTCTTTTCTTTTACTCAGCAACCCGTTCAGGCTTTCTGCCGCCAGCTTCGCCATCTCCGGGGTAACGTGGCTGTACAAGTCAAGTGTCATGGTAATGCTTGAGTGTCCCAGGCGTTCCTGCACTAGCTTGGCCGGTACGCCGCGTTTCAACAGGAGTGTGGCATGGGTATGCCGCAGGTCATGTAGCCGCACCTTCGGCAGCCCTGCCTTCTCCAGCCATCGCTGAAACCGCTTGGTAAACTCCTGCGGGTTTAAGAAAGTGCCGTCCTCCCGGCAGAACACTAGGCCGGTGGCCTGGTAAGCTTCGCCCACCAGCAGCCTCTCCTGCAACTGGCGTTTCCGGTATGCCTTCAGTTCCCGCACCGCGTCGTCCGTCAGGGTAACGCTGCGCCTGCCGCTCTTGCTTTTTGTCGTCTCTTCCAGGACAACGCCTGCTTTCAGTGCCAGCAGTTGCCGCTGGACAGTGATAATTCCGTTCTCCAGGTCAACGCAATCCCAACACAAGCCTAGTAGCTCGCCGCGCCGCAGCCCCGTCGTAGCCGCCAGCAAGAAGGCCGCAAACAGCCGGTCATCTCTGGCCGCTTCCAGGAAGTCCAGCAGTTCCCCCTCGCTTAACGGCTGCATCTGCTTGTTTTTGATAGTCGGGGGGCTGGTGGCATCGGCCACGTTGCGGATTAGCAGCCCCTCCTTCACCGCCTGCTGCAGTGCCTGCCGAATGATAGCGTGCAAATAGCGCACCTGCCGGGTTGACAGCCCGCCCTTGCCGTCCGCCCTGCCATTGGCCAGCTTCTCGTTGTAGAACGTCTGCAACGTGTTGGCCTGCAGCTTCGCCATCGGAATGCTCCCTAAAGCGGGGTTGATGTGAACTCTGATCAGCAATTCGTAGCCCTCATACGTGCCTTGCTTCAGTGTCCCGGCCTTATAGCCGGGCAGCCACCTGTCCAACCACTCGCCCAGGGTTGTTCTGGCGGGTTCAACAAAGCCGCCGTTTTTAACTTCCGCTAAGGCTTTTGCCAGCTTGTCGGCAACCTCCCTGCGGGTCTTGCCATAGAAACTCTTACGCCTCGGTGCTCCCGTAGTCGGGTCATAACCAACGCTGGCCTGGGCCGTCCAAGTGCCATCGGGCCGCTTGTAAATGCTCCCCTCGTTATTCCCGCGCCGTTTCGCCATTATTTTCACTGCTCCTTTGCGCCAGCCCCTCCAGCGCGTATCTAATAATGTTTCCCGCCCGTGCCAGCAGTCTGGCCTCTTCTCAAGCCGTCCGGCCTGAAGGGTATCACCAAAAC
>QLUB01000281.1 GCA_018725205.1 candidate division NPL-UPA2 bacterium | reverse complement strand
GTCAAGGTCAGAGTGGGGGATACGGTTAAGTATGCGCAGCCCGTCGTGATCCTAGAGGCCATGAAAATGGAAAATGAGATTGTCGCGACAGCTGACGGCACGGTGCAGGAGATTCGCGTAGCCAAGGGCGCTGCCGTCAACGCGGGCGACGTGCTTGTGGTCATTGGTTAGTGGGGAGGGCTTGAAGTGCTAGGCGACATCATTAACGTACTGGTCGACCTCTGGGGGACAACGGGGTTTGCGAATCTTACCCCCGGACATTTGATTATGATTACGGTGGCCTGTGTCTTGCTCTATCTCGCGATTGTCAAGGGTTATGAGCCACTCTTGCTGCTGCCCATCGCCTTTGGCATGCTGATTGTAAACATACCTATGAGTGGCTTAATGAATCCCCCGCGCGATGGAGTGATTGGGGGCTTAATGTACTATCTCCACCAAGGGATTAAGCTAGGCATCTATCCACCCCTAATCTTCCTTGGCGTGGGTGCGATGACCGATTTTGGCCCACTTATTGCAAACCCCAAGACCTTTCTACTTGGGGCCGCCGCACAAATAGGCATCTTCGGCACGTTTATTGGGGCTTTGCTGCTTAATTTTACGCCGCAAGAAGCCGCTTCGATTGGCATTATTGGCGGCGCCGACGGCCCAACGGCGATATTCCTCGCTGCGCGCCTCGCTCCCCATCTGATTGGAACTGTCGCTATTGCCGCCTATTCCTATATGGCTTTAGTGCCGGTTATTCAGCCTCCGATTATGCGCCTCTTGACTACCGATAAAGAGCGCAAAACAGTGATGAAACAGCTACGCCAAGTCTCGCAAACGGAAAAAATACTGTTCCCCATTATTGTTACCGTTCTAGTCAGCATGCTGCTTCCTCCGGCTACTCCACTCGTCGGGATGCTGATGCTCGGCAATTTACTGCGGGAGTCGGGCGTAGTTGGCAGGCTATCGGATACCGCGCAGAATGCGTTAATGAATATAGTGGTTATCTTCTTAGGGACGACCGTAGGCGCGACCACTAGCGCCGAACACTTCTTAAGGCCAGAGACACTAATGATTGTCGTTTTGGGGCTTGTCGCGTTTATGGTGGGCACAGCTGGCGGAGTTTTGCTTGGCAAATTAATGTACGTACTCACGGGCGGGGAGGTTAACCCCTTAATTGGGTCGGCGGGTGTGTCCGCAGTCCCGATGGCTGCACGCGTATCGCATAACGAGGGGCGCCGCGCTAATCCCAACAACTATCTCTTGATGCACGCCATGGGGCCTAATGTAGCTGGGGTCATCGGTTCGGCTGTAGCGGCAGGCGTGCTGTTGTCGATGCTGGGATAGGGTTCTGTCCAACGACAGCAAAGCACAATTTTTCTTGACAGGGTGTATTGGCGTTGCTATAATAATAAACTTTTGGTTGACATCCCGACTTTGACAGCCCCGCGCGAAAAAAGGCCGCAATACCCTTATAAATACAGGGTCTGCGGCCTTGGTGCGTCGACACAAATGTGTAGGGGAATGAT
>QLUB01000280.1 GCA_018725205.1 candidate division NPL-UPA2 bacterium | reverse complement strand
TTACCTACGCCATATCACCGGTTATCATCACCATGACCACATCCCCACATACTTTCACTCAGGCAGGAACTGCTCCGGCTGACCCGCTGCTACGGTTGCAAGGGACATCTACAGGCGCGGGCGGGCAGCAGATAAGTATCGCTATCGGCGGGCGAACCATTGTTTATCGAGGGCCGCTTGCCGCTGGAGACTGGCTGGAGATTGATGCTGCAGCAATCAACTCGCCCTGGCCAACAAATGCCAAAACGGTGATCCGAGTTGTCGGCGCGACAAGGACTAACGTTTTGCCGCATATGGAAAGACCAATATTTCCGGTGCTGCCGGTCGGTAGTAATATCATCACGGTCACGCCTATTGGCGGTGCGACCTGGAGCAGGCTTGAAATTCTAACGAGGAGTAGGTGGATATAGTGAGTAAATTACCGTTTCGGCGTATATTATCACGCGAAATCTTCGCTGCCGATGTTTCCGGCCTAGGTGACGCCGTGCGCAAGACGGAGGCAGTGCTTGATCTCGGTACTGCGGCGGTGACAGGACACACGATGCTGGTAGTGGAAGATCAGCCGGATACTACCTGGCATCGGCGTATCTACGAGGCCGCAGATGACTTCCGCAACTGGCTGGAAACGCCTGCACCGGTTATCCGGCGCGGTGGCACAATTGTGCCGGCAGGTGAATATTTGTTACTTGCGGCACAGGGGGCGATAGTGTTCCACGCGCAGCAGGCAGGCGGGACGGCGATAACCGCGGACTTTACACGCGTGACAGGAGCGGCAATTGCCCCTGACCAGGCACTTGCGCCACCGGCAAGCCCGTCTGGGACAGTGCGGCAGATTGTCTCCTGGCTTGCTAACCGAATCACAGCGATCACTGGCGCCGCGACCTGGTGGGATGCTCCGGCTACGACACTGGCGGCAGCTAATGCGCATGTCCCCGCCACAACTGGCATACATGGCGTAGGCACATCGACCGTGGAAAGTGTGGCCGGAGCGCAGTCCAAAATTGATACGCACGCCGGAGTGACTGCTGCGCACAGTGCGGTATCTGCCGCCACAGCGAGCAGGATTATCATGCGCGATGCCGCAGGACGAGCACAAGTTGTCGACGGTGCAGTAGCAGCAGATATTGCCACAAGGGGGCAGGTGGATGCGCATGCCGCTCTGACCACAGGCACTCATGGAGTAGGTGCTTCGACGGTCGAGAGTGTAGTAGGGGCACAAGGCAGGGTGGACACTCACGCCACCACTGCTGTGGGCAGTGCTCATGGTGTGGGTCGCTGGCCAGGGAATAGGATAATAACAGTGGAGCTGCCACTGGGGACAGACCTGAATACGATAATGACTACTGGATTTTATAACAGCGGCTATGCCCTTAATCGACCACCAGGGGCTTCATCTTGGGTGTACCTATACATTCACGAACATGTAAGACCTGGGTGGTGCATACAAACAGCATGGTGTTTTCACGCAAACAGAAGCTGGTGGCGTCGAATGCACAACCATGTTTGGCAAGCCTGGGCAG
>QLUB01000028.1 GCA_018725205.1 candidate division NPL-UPA2 bacterium | reverse complement strand
TGGGGGTAGCCATGGGGTTCACCAACTATGACGGCATGGCCGCTTTTGCGGCGGCACTGGGCCATGTTGTCTTGGTCGCCGTCATGCTTGCCGTGAGTCCCGGGATTATGATTGAGGGCGGTCGGGTCATCCCAAACGAGATGAGCGTCCTCGGTGGCATCATGGTGGGCGGCTACACCGCCTTTCTCTACTACCGTTATCGCGGTGTGCGTTTGCCAGAATACCTCGGGTTCTTCTCCGGCAAACGCTTTGTCGTGTTGGTCACAGCGGTAGCCAGTGTGGTCATAGGCCTAGCCCTCGGCTACTTGTGGCCCCCGGTTAATAGAGTAATTCTATCTCTGGGCGACTGGATATTCGCAACCGGTGGCTATGGGATATTTTCTTACGGGGTGCTCAATCGCCTGCTTATTCCCACCGGCTTGCACCATATTTTGGCTAACTTGATCGAGCATGTGTTTGGTACCTATGTGACACCGGCGGGCAGCCTGGTCACAGGTGAGGTCGCGCGTTTCATGGCCGGGGACCCCACCGCCGGCTTTTTCACCGGAGGTCTCTTTGTCACCAAACTCTTTGCCCTTCCGGCAGCAGCGCTGGCCATGGTGCACGAGGCTCGTGCCGAAAACCGCACCCAAGTGGCCGGGCTAATGCTCACTGCGGCATTAACCTCCATCATGGTTGGCATCACTGAACCAGTCGAGTTCGTCTTCATCTTTACCGCGCCGCTCCTCTTTGTCGTGCACGCGCTTTTGACCGGCAGCGCCTGCCTAGTGGCCTACTGGTTAGGGATCCGCCACTATGGCTATGCCTTGCCTATGTTCTTTATCAACCTCGGGCCGGCAGCTAACCCTTGGCTAATCTTTCCGCTTGGGGCACTTTTTGCGGTGATTTACTACTTCACCTTTCGGTTCCTCATCCGCAAATTTAATTACCCGACCCCCGGTCGTGATGTGCTTGAGACCAAGGCCCAGACTGTCGCCAGTGGTAGGGCGGAGGAGGCTGCATTAGCGACCCGGGTCATAGCGGCCATTGGTGGCTTGGCCAACGTGCTCGATGTAGCCGCTTGCATGAGCCGTCTGCGCATTAAGGTGCTAAATCCGGCCCGGTTGGATGAGGGCAAACTGATGACCTTGCCTGCGGCCGGCATCACCCGCACCGACGCGCACAATTTGCAAATAGTTCTGGGCACCGGCAGTGAGCAAATTCGCGAATGCATAGCCGAAGCAGCCAACAAAATGCAATTGTTGACCTTAGTTGCGCCACTGGACGGCGATATCATCCCCCTCGATGAGTTCCCGGACGAGGTCTTTGCTAAAAATATGCTGGGCATAGGGGTGGGGATATTGCCCAGCGGCAACTCCTTAGTGGCGCCTACGACGGCTGTTGTAGCTAAGATCTTTCCGGGTGGGCATGCGGTGGTGCTGAAGACCCCGACCGGACTCGAAATACTGCTCCACTTAGGGCTGGATACGGTCAGCTTACAAGGGCATGGTTTTCTGGTACTATGTCAGGCAGGGGAGACGGTGCAAGAGGGTCAGCCGTTAGTGAAGTTCGACAAGGAGATAATCACCGCCGCCGGCAGGAAGCTGCACTCGGCGCTGGTCATTCTCAACGCGGAGGTCGTGTTAGAACATCAAGAGGCCCCTAGCGGCCAAGTAGTCCGCGGCAGAAGCCCCGTCATGGTAGTGCGCCACTAGTTGTGAATCTGGCTTTGCGCACTAAACTGGCTAAGATTCATCGCGAGGTTATACACAAACCAGCCATCCCCAAGGACAAACACCTGTGGCTTAGCGGTCATGGCGTCGCGCTGCAACCCAATGCCGTCGCTGTAGGGCGTAAAGGCGACAATTTTGGCGTAGGGAATGCGAAAGCTTTTTTGGGGGCTAGCGAAGTAGACATGTTTAGTCGTGAAGGCCAAGACCCCAGTGGCTATGTGCTCGTTAACAGTAGTCTCTACGGGATGGCCGCGAAACGCGCCCGTGCGGTAATAGACGCCACGCGCCACGCGGATGCTTACCCCACTGGAGCGCCCCTCGATATGGCGCCGCGTCTTTTGCTCGTAGTAGCTTACCTGCTGAAATAGCCACACCAGTTTTTCGTCGCGCTGCATATTGAAGGGCAAGCTGCCTGTGACGTTAAACTTATCCGGTAGCTTGCCGTTGGCTAGTTCGCGCAACACATGCGCCTGCACGACCTTCGTGTAGGCGCCCTTTTGGTCAAGCTCCGTTTGTGTGAGACTAAACTCCCCTTCTAGGAGCACCAGATTGTCCTCCTCCTCATCGGACAGCAACCCGTCCGCTAGCGCATCCTCTACTGCTTGGGTATACCCTTCGACCACCAGCGCCCTAGTGCTGGCCGCATCAACAAAACTCTCTGCCGCCATTTGGGTAGTTGTTGCCCTAAGCCCCGCTAGCGCACTGTGCTCTTTAAGTGTCTTGCGCACTAGGGATAAGATTTCGGCTCGCCCGGCGTTGTGTTTCTCCTGACACTCACGGTGAACGCTGCGCAAAAACCCCGCAGGGTTCAGACAGTGACGACAATTCCCCATGCTCTACCCTCCTGCTAATACCTCACTAGATTTTTCTACACAAAGGGCCTGCTTCCTCTAGTTGCTTCGCTCGGTGAATGCCTCGAGCACCCCAAGTTTCATCGCATCAAACCCGTGTCGTGTAATCGCCAATAGAGCTTCCCGCATCAGCCCGAGACCGCGAAATTCCGGGACTAGGCCGTATCCCAGTTCGCCGCTCGTGCGCTCCACGTTGACGTTCCATACGTGCTCATGCATCGCTGAGTCGCTACACATGGCGAAAATGTAGAGTTAAGGTCGACCTGTTCTACTTGCCTTAGTTTTTTAGGGCGGTCCCTAAGGAGTCCTTGCTGCTATGCGCCCTCAAGCCACATTGCCAGCCTGCCGCACTTGTCCTTGTGCCCATGCTGTACTCTAAGAAATCAGACACTCGCCATTGCGGGGAGGAGGAAGGGAAAAGTGAAAGTTCAAGCGGGTACCGCCCCTAAAGCTTGCATCGTTGCTTCGGGGCTACACGCCAAGCACGACTTAGGCGGGCACCCCGAGAACAAGCGACGCATCAACTCCATTTGGGATGCATTGCGCGTCGGTGAACTGCTAAGTCAAGTCAAGGTCCTCGAAGCGCAGCCGCTAAGGAGCGACGAACTCACCCTAGTACACGACCCCCTTTATGTGCGCTGGCTGCAGGAGTTAGCACAAACCGCTCCCCAAATGATTGGCGGCGACACTTATATCGCTAAGGACACCTATGAGGCGGCCGCGTGGTCGGCCGGATGTGCAGTGGGGGGCCTTGAAGCCATAATGGACGGCGAGGTCCGGCGCGCGTTTGCCCTCTGCCGACCGCCAGGGCATCATGCCTTTAGGGACAGAGCCATGGGCTTCTGCTTCTTCAACAATGTGGCCATTGCCGCGCGTGTCGCACAAGTGCGCTTTAGCCTGGCCAAGGTTGCGATCATCGACTGGGATGTCCACCACGGCAACGGAACACAGGCTATCTTCTATGACGACCCCTCCGTTCTCTTCGTATCTCTGCACCAACACCCCGCTTATCCCGGGACGGGTCTAGCGCACGAAACTGGCGCGGGGGCAGGTCAGGGATTTACGCTCAACATTCCGCTGCCATCGGGCTCGACTGACAGCGACTATTTAGCCAACATGCTCGAGATAGTGTTGCCCAAACTTGATGCCTTTCGCCCGGAACTGATCCTTGTTTCTGCCGGGCAGGACGCCTTAGCCGAGGATCCTTTGGCTGGCATGGAGCTGACGCCACAAGTATACGCTGTGATGACGCGAGAGCTAATGCGCGTTGCCGACTGCCATGCAGAGGGACGCATGCTTATGTGCCTGGAAGGCGGTTACCACTTAGCTCAGCAGGCGCAGGCCGTCAGGGCGATCATAGAGGCCTTAGCCGAGTAAGCGCATCTTCCGCTTGCGTTGCAGCCTAAAGAGAGGTGGTGTGTCATGACGGTCAGGAGCGAGCGTGTTTTTTGTCGCGTGCTGTGTCTGGAAGCCACCAGTGACACCTCTATGCGTGCTGTATTCTAGCGCGCTCTGAGGATTAATCACCGTGGGCTTACCCCCACGGTTTTTTATTTGAAGGAGTGAGCAAACCTGATTAAGGGTAAAGTTATACGGGCATCGCACGTGCAGTATCACGTGTATGCCGACCATAATTACTACGTCGCAGTCGTGCGGGGCAGGCTCAAAAAGGGCAAGGCTACCACCACGAACCTCATTGCCGTCGGAGACAACGTCTGGATAACACCCACTTCCCCCACACAAGCCGTCATCGAACGCATCGAAGAGCGCCACAGCAAGTTATCGCGCCGTTCGCCGGGACGCACGCCACGAGAACAGATTATCGCTGTAAATGTCGACTACGGCGTCATTGTTATGGCGGCCCATGCGCCCGACTTCAACAAGAACAGACTCGACCGCTACATTGCCGCCTGCAGTATGGGCAACGTAGTTCCCGTAATCTGCATCAACAAAATCGACTTGGCAGACGAAAGTTTTGTGCGAACAGAAATGGCTGTGTACGAACGATTAGGATACGGCGTGATCTACTCCAGCGCCAAAACAGGACAGGGCCTCGACGCACTGTGCACCGTGCTTAAGGACAGTGTCTCCGCACTGGTTGGGTCGAGCGG
Source organism: candidate division NPL-UPA2 bacterium (assembly GCA_018725205.1). Taxonomy (GTDB): domain Bacteria; phylum Bacillota; class UBA994; order UBA994; family UBA994; genus UBA994. The sequence goes on along the minus strand of QLUB01000028.1, from coordinate 11,680 downwards.
TGTCGGCAAATCAAGCCTAATCAATGCGGTTCAGTCGGATCTAGGGCTTAAAACCAACTCTCTGCGGGAAGGCTTCTGGAAAGGCCTGCACACCACGACTACCGCCGAGCTCTTGACGCTTGACATGGGCGGCATGGTCGTCGACACGCCCGGGATGCGGGAGTTTGCGCTCTGGCACGAAGACAACAATGCCTGGGAAGATGTTTTGGCATCCTTCCCAGACATTGAAGCAGCAGAGTCGCTCTGCAGATTCCGCAACTGCAGCCACACGCACGAGCCGGGCTGCGAAGTAAAGCGACTTGTGGGTGAGGGCAAAATCGAACAGGCGCGGTACAAGAACTACGTTAAACTGACGAAGTAAATTAGAGATCGCGCCGCCACATCAGGAAGTGAGTGGTGGCTAGTGCCACTGCGGAGACCGCTAACATGGTGAGCATGTCTCCACGTGCGGCTGGGTCGCCAAGTAGCGCACCCGCCGGCGTAAGATAAGTAAACAGCGAAAACGGCGTCAGCGGTTCTAATGCCGTCCACATACCACCCACGAGTTCAACCGCGTACATGGCGCTAAAGAGGCCCCCTAAGACCGCGAGCACCGTCTTTCCGTGGGCGGTTAATGACCCTACGAGATACGACAACACGAGCACAGTCCACACAAAGACAAAATATTGCCCGCCGGCCTGTGCAAAACGGTTAAGCGTAGGTGGCTCTAGCCCTAGGGCGGTAGCCCCTAGGAAGACGACAAGAGAAAACGAGGCAATCATCGCCAGCAACAGGCTAGAAGACATCAGCAAATGATTGTACAAGAGCCTTGGCCGAGTAATGGGCCGCGCAAACACGAGGTCAGCAGTTTTTTCGCCAATCTCATTGGCAGCAAAGTCACTGCCCAAGGAAATTGCATAGCCAATAACAAGCACCAACACCAGGGGATGGCGCCACACCATACCTAGAAAGGCGGCGATGTCCCAAGCGAGCACGCCGCGTACTCCAGCCATGACACGTAAGATATCTTGCCCCCCCTGTGCGGCCTGAATCATCTCTGCCATATCAAATTCACTGTACGCTAGGAGCATTATCGCGGCAAAGAAGATGGTCCCAAGCGTCACGAGACTCGCCGTGACCCAGTGCTGACGCAGCTTAAACGCCAAGTATCCTTTAAGCACTAGGCTCCACCCCTTCTTTAGCGTAGTACCGCATAAAGATGTCGTCTAGCCGCGCGCGCTCGCACACCATAGATGTGACGGGCTGCGCCGCCACAAAATCAAGAACCGGCTTAAGCTCGCCCCTAGTTTCAAAAACGAGAGTGTTGTCTAAGTGTACTGCCGCATAGCACTTTACATCGGGCATGGCGGGGGCTGTGACGGGTTCGCTGAACGTAACCTCTAATCGATGGTAGCGCTGACGGCGCAGATTGGCGACCTCATCTACTACTAAGAGCTCTCCCTCGCGAATAATCCCCACCTCGTGGCACAACCTCTCTACCTCGCTCAGCACATGCGTAGACATAAAGATGGTTGTGCCGCGCTTGTTTAGGCTATCTATCAGAGTGAAAAAATTACGCTGAATAAGTGGGTCTAAGCCCCGCGTCGGCTCATCTAGTATGAGCAGGCGCGGCGCATGCTGCACGGCTTGAATGATGCCTAGCTTTTGCTTCATACCCGTGGAATACTCCCTAGTCTTCCGCTTAAGCTCGGCAAGGCTTAGTTCCATGGCTTCGCAGGCTTCTTGCCGCCAAGGCACAGAGGGGTAAAAACTGCCCAGCATATCCAGCACTTCTTGGCCTGCAACGCTGCCGTAGAGCGCAAACTCCCCGGGCAAATACCCTACTTGTCGTCGTATCTCTGTCCCGTGGTGATCGACAGGCATGCCTAGCACTGTACCCATGCCGCTCGTCGGCTTAATTAGCCCGAGCAGCAATCTCACAGTAGTTGTTTTGCCTGCGCCGTTTGCTCCTAAGAAACCAAACACGCGCCCTGCGGGCACACTTAAGGTGAGCCCTTTGAGTGCGTGCAGTGACCCGTAGTTCTTAGACAGGTTCTCTGTTTGGATGGCTAACAATCAGACACCTCCCCTTATCTACCTTGTAGCCCTTAGACAAGAAATCACTCCCTACTCCCCTCCTAGCCACAGCTCTCTCGGGTTCACTTGGTGACTAACCGTCGGCGCGCTCACCCCTAGCTCACGCGCCAAGTCTGCCCGCACATAGGCTTTAGGGCGAGCAGGCCAATGAGCTTAAGCCGAGTGGCGTCGGCTGGCGTGCCGTAGAAAGCGACTAACGTTTCCGTGCGTGAAGAATCAAGCATGCGGCACTTCTTTGCCAAAAATAGTTGCTGTGTCAAATGGCTTGGCTTAACTCATGCATATAACAAAAGGACCGTCCCCCTGTTTGCCTTGTCCGACAGAGGCCTTCTGCTTCATCGCCTCAACTCCCTCTTGCCAGAAACCTTTGCTATCGCCACATTCCGAGGGTAGAGGGCCAGAGGGTTAAGCTGAGCCCTGTTTATCGGACAAAAGACTTAAATGGGACTATCCTGATGGTGGATTAGATTGTTCTTGCGTTCTTTTCCTGTCTGCGCTAAAATTTATGAGAATTCAGATTAGAGGCATATTAGTCTAACCAATCGTTGCAGCGGACGGTTGCCGCTACGGCTGATGCTGAGCGTTGGGCATAGAAGGGAGAAATCATGACAGCACAGATTGCTGACACATTCCTCTTCAAGGGTGAACCGTATTCCCTCATCGGCATGAGTGGGGGTGCTCTTACTGAGCCCGAGCAATTCGGCATGGAGCCAGAGATGCTTCACACCGCATGCTACCGAGGCTTCTATGCTACCTATGAACTACTGGGAGATGCCCTGTATCTCAGAAGTCTAACCCTTCGAGAAAAGAACGGTAATTACCGGCCTATCAGAGGAATAAAGCCAGTGAAAGAGGACTGCAAAGCCACTTATCAGGGCCTCAGTGTGGTGGTTGCGTTCACAGGTAAAATACGGCTGGCCAAGGACTTTATTCGTGAACTCTATATTCACATGGGTTACCAGAAACCTACGGCTTTCAAGACCGTCTTGGACGTAACCTTGGAAGCCGGGCGAGTAGTCGAGATAAAGGATCGCTCCCAAGAAGTAGAGGCGAAGCGAGGCGCCTTCAAGAAACACTATGAGTCTGTAAATATGCTACAGGCTATTGACGAGGCGTTCAGCCTCGACATGGATTTAGAATACTCCTGCTTTCCGTGCCCCTTACTACCTTTATTTGAAGGAGGAGAAGATATGTCTCACCCCGACTTTAGTGCTTTTGCCGAATTCGTCAATGTCCTCATGCAGGAGCAGCACATCTGTGGTGCTGCGGTCAGCGTCAAGCAGGGTGACGCAACCATTTATGAGGGCTGTTTCGGCCTGCGCGATTTAGAGAGCCAGGCGCAGGTTACGCCCGACACCATTTTCGGCCTAGCCTCGGTGAGCAAGTCGTTCGCCGCCCTCGCCATCATGCAATTGTGTGATGCCGGCAAGGTATATCCCGATGCACCGGTTACGACATACTTGCCGGAGTTTAAAATTCGCGGCCTACCCGACATCGATAGTGTCAGAGTCCATCACCTGCTATCGCACTCAACGGGTCTGCCGCCCTTCCGCCGGCGACAAGGCGAGTTTAGCGAACTCTCGCAGCACCTAGAGTACATCGCCACCGCCGAATATGAGTTGCTCGGCCAGCCGGGTGAGTATTTTAGCTACTGTAACGATTCCTTTGTCATGCTCGGGGCGGTGGTCGAGCGAGTGACTGGCAAAACTTTTAAGGATTACATTAGGAAGAACATATTTGAACCCTTGGGTATGACCCGCTCTGGCTACACTCCGGTGGAAATTGCCAAGTATGGCGCCGATGTTACCACCTTGTACAGCTATAATCATGAGCTGGGCAAGCACGAGCCGCAGTCCTGGCCAAATCTCGGCAGCTACCATGTCAGCGGGGGCATAGTGGCCTCGCTTCGAGATTTATCCACTTACGCCTCCCTTTACACTCAAGGTGGGGTGGTACAAGGGCGTAAGATTGTCTCTGATCACGCCATACGTCGTCTGCGTCAACCCGTGGTCGAGGCCCTTTTGCCCAGCCACTACTGCTATGGTCTACAAGCGACCTTTGGGCCCAAAGGGTTAACCTTGGTGTCTCATGGTGGCGGCCTGCCCGGGGTATCCTCTCATTTTGGCTTTGTGCCGGAGAAGGGTATATCGGTGGTGGTGCTGAGCAATGTGAGCGGCGTGCCGGCCAAGGCTATCTGGATGGCGGCAGTGCACAGTGCGCTAGGTCTGCCCATTGAAGCCGAGGAAGTGGCTAAATCGACCTATGTTGCGCCGCGCACCCATCTCGAGCGTTTTTTGGGAACATACGCCTCTTTAGAGAGCGGCGACTTGCGCATCTACTTTGACCAAGGCACCCTTATGTCCGAGCAGCGGGGAGTAGTAGTGCCGCTCTGGGCAAGGGATGACGTCCACCTAGTAGGCAGGCTGCACGGGCAGGAGATGGTGTTGCGCTTCTTTTTTACAGAGGATGGCTATGTCTGGGCTGTGCTGGCCGGCTCGAGGATGCTCAGGAGATCAGTGAAAGGGTAGGAGCACCGTCTGGCTTTGTAGCACAGCTTGCGGTTGATGTGGGTGGCAAGCCATTCCACCACTGCTTTGTTTCCCATGATGACAAAGGGAAGGGTCGGGCCATGGGCATTAAATTTACGTCATGGCTTTACCTTTATTTCTCAAAAGTTCCCCGTACCAGCACCTGCCCCTCCCAGACCATTTTTTGGCCACGGGCGAAGACGGAACAGACCTGTAGCTCTTGGTCTAGCACCACTAGGTCGGCATCGGCACCTATAGCTACGGTCCCTTTCCTGCCCACTAACTCTAGCGTGCGGGCAACATTAGTCGTCACCGGCCTTAGGGCGTCCGCAAGCGGCCAGCCACGCGCAAGAACAAGGTCGCGTACCGCGCCAAGCGTTGTCTTAAGCGAGGCGACGCTTAACCCGACTAACACACCTTCTTGATTAAAGCGCGGCAAGCTGCCGTTGCCGTCCGAAGAAAAAGTGATGTTCCCCAAGGGGACACCCTGCTCCACCAGGCGGATGCATGTATCCGCAGTACGAGAACCCGCCGTGAGGTCGACCTTGCCGCCCATCATGGCAAAGCGAATTGCATCTGCGATTAGCTCCGGCGTGCGGTCACAGTGGGTCGGGATAAAGTGGTGGATTGGTATGTCGGACATTTCCAGCATCTCAAAGATAGGGGTGAGCCCGCGCCTGCCGCTGCCCACATGCAGATGGCAGAGCCCGGGCTTCTTAGCGAGCATGCCACCCACTCGCGCCATGGCGGCGAGCTTCAGCACTTCAGCAGTGGATGGTGCTGCGGAGCGATGATCGGAGATGGCTAATTCGCCTACGCCGATGATTTTGTCGATGAAGATAAGGTCATCGCGAACGTTCCCCGTAATGGTGGGGGTAGGCACTTGGTATGAGCCGGTGTAAATAAAAGTAGTTAGGCCTTCTAGTTCTAAGGCGCGCGCCTTGGCCAAGAGGGTGGCCACATGACGGGTTGTGCCGTCGGTGCCTAGGCATCCAACCACGGTAGTGACCCCGGCGGTGGTTATTTCACTGAGCTGTACCTCTGGTGTCCGCGTAGCGGGCCCGCCCTCACCACCCCCGCCAATGAGGTGCACATGTTGGTCGATGAGTCCCGGCACCACCAACAGTCCGGCGCAGTCGCAAATGTCAAGGGGACCGATGCCGAGGGGGGCGTCGATGGTAGCAGCCATGTGCACTATTCTCTCGCCACACACGAGGATGTCTTGCCGGCCAAGATGTTGGGGGGCATAGACATCGCAGTCTTTAAGGAGCTTAAACATCGGGGAAGCACATCCTTTCTTGGTCGTCATTTGCAATGCCCAGGTTTTTGTTAATTATGGGTACTTTGGCGCAGACTAGGGCTAGGAGGAGGTGGCCCTATGTCTCATTTTGTGCCGGCACCCGAGCCATGCGCTAAAGAACAAGCGAGGCTCATCGAGCAAGCGGCCCTTACAATACACCGGCACGGTATTCTGACACCCGCGATACTTTTTGGCGAGGCCATGAAACCCGTGTCGTTTGTGGCTGGTCAAGCATTGCACGCTTTTTCTTTTCTGCCCTCGGCCTACATGTTAGGCGATGAGGTCTGGCAGCAAATCGCCTTCATTCTAGATGACCGTAACAAGATAGAGACGTTTCTCCTCCGCTTAGAGGAGCTAGCCAAAGAGCGGCCCTAAGAAGCAGTCTGGGGGGTTCTAGCTTTAAGTTCCGCCACGATAATCCCAGTCACAAACAGGGCTCCGCCCGCTATGCCGACAGTGCCGAGGCGGTCGCCTGCCAGTAAGTAGCCAAAGAGCGCCGCAAAGACCGGTTCGGCGGAGAAGATGAGGGCGGTAGCCAATAGGCCGGTCATAATAATGGCCAAGCTGATGGATGGAGGGAAGTTCTCTGGGGGTCTAAAAAAACACGGCCATTGCCCAAAAGTTGGCCGTGGCCAACATGGTCATGCCCAGAGCAAAGGAGACGGACTAGTGGGCTAACGGACAAAAGGAAACGTCCCCTTTGTCCCCTTTGTCGCGCTCTCAAACCGCCACGCATCCCGTACCATTTCGCGTATGCCGCGCTTTGCGCGCCAGCCGAGGTCGCGCGCGGCGCGGGAGGCATCTGCAAAGCAGGTGGCCACATCGCCAACGCGCCGTGGGGCGATTTCGTAGGGCACAGCGACACCGTTTTCTGCGGTAAAGGCGTGCACAAGCTCAAGCACGGATGTACCTTTGCCTGTGCCGAGGTTAAAGATGCTGACGCCTGGCTGTAAATTTTCAAAAGCGGCCACATGCCCTAGAGCGAGGTCAACAACGTGGATATAGTCGCGCACACCGGTGCCGTCCGGGGTGTCATAATCGTTGCCAAACACGCGCAAGCAGGGCAGTAAGCCTTTGGCTACGCGCGTAACATAGGGCATCAGGTTATTGGGAATACCGTTTGGGTCTTCGCCAATCAGGCCGCTCTCATGTGCCCCCACGGGGTTAAAGTACCTAAGCAGGCTAACCGCAAAACGAGGGTTAGCCTTGGTGACGTCAGTCAATATGCGCTCACTCATGGCCTTTGTTTCGCCGTAGGGATTGGTGGTCTGGCCTAATGCCATGTCTTCGTAAAGCGGCGAAGCTTGGTCGCCGTACACTGTGGCTGAAGAAGAGAAAACAAACTTGTTCACCCCATACTCAAGACAGAGCTTGGCAATCGTTATTGTGCCAAGCACGTTGTTGTAGTAATAGGCCAGTGGCTGCTCGACCGACTCCCCCACTGCCTTAAGCCCCGCGAAATGCATGACGCCCTCTATGGTGTGCGCAGCAAATATCTCCGCCGTGGCACGGTAATCCGTCACATCGACGCGGTAAAACGCCATGCGTGCCCCTGTTATCTCGGTTAAACGATCTAGTGTTTCGAGCTTGCTGTTAGATAAGTTGTCGACGATGACTACGGTGTGGCCGTTTTTCGCGAGCTCGACGCAAGTGTGCGAACCTATGTACCCTAACCCGCCGGTGACAAGGATCTTCATTTTGGACCCCCTTAAGGTTTTTCATCTTGGAGGATGCTAAAAACACGCCCACTAGCGCAGGGTCAAACTGGGTACCCGCTCCTCGTTTGAGTTCGGCAATTATCTCGTCGGGCGACAAGGCTGTTTTATAGGGCCTGCCGTTAGACATCACCTCATAGGCGTCGGCGATACAAGTTATCCGCGCCAACAAGGGAATGCCCTCTCCCTGTAGGCCCTGCGGGTAACCCTTGCCGTCCCAGCGTTCATGGTGCGCCAAAATGTCGTCAGCGACATGCGCAAAGTCAGGCATGGCTCGCGCTATGCGTCTGCCCACCTCGGGGTGTTGTTTCATAACCTTCCACTCGGCGTCGCTGAGCGGCCCTGTCCTCGTCAGCATTTCTTCGGGGATGTTGATTTTGCCTATATCATGCAGCATAATGACCAGCATCAACCTGTGTAGTTCGGAAGCTGAAAGGCGGCATCTCTTTCCTATTTTTAGCGCCACCTCCTGCATGCGGCTGGTGTGCGCCTAGGACACTGCTGCGTGCACTACTGCTTTCGGCCAGCTTGTTTTTGTGCATCGCATCTTCGGCTTCACGCATGACCGTTGTGAGAAGCTGATCTACGCTGGTCTTGCTAGCCGCTCCCAGAGCCACCGTCACCGGGACTTCCCCCACCTGCGCAGCACGACACTTCTCGGCGATGCTCCTGCATATGCCTTCTGCGGTCTCGGCACTAGTGTTGGGCAAGAGCACTAAGAACTCGTCTCCACCCCAGCGGACAACCACGTCCCCCGTTCGGCAGCCCTCCCTGATCGCCGCCGCGACCACCAACAGCACACCGTCTCCCTGCAAATGCCCATAAGTATCATTAACTGCCTTTAGCCCGTTTAGATCGGCCATGATTACCGACAACGGCAGATTCTCCGCCGAATCTATGCGGTTCATTTCTAGCTCAAGGAAGTGGCGGTTGTAAAGTCCTGTCAATTGGTCATGCAGGCTCATGTGACGCAGTTTCTCCTCCGCTTGAATGCGGCGCAACGAAACAGATGCTGCATGTGCAAATGGCTCCAAGAACGCGGCAGGGGGGGCTGCCTGCCCTTCGCGCAGCTCTAAGATGGGGGTTCCATATGCGTTAAAGGTCACCGCAACAGGCTTGGCATATTCCTCCAGCTGCTTGGTGACCAGCTCTATGAATTCGTGGGAGGTGCGACAGCCCGCTTGCTCTAGGCTGTAGGTGTTGAGCGCATGCAAGATTCTGTTGGCCTCTCGCAAGGACGCCTCCGCGCGCTTCCAGTCCGTCACGTCGGTGTGTATGCTAACGAAGCGACCTCGATGCGGCGAGTAACTCACAATCTGAAAATCTCTGCCTGTCCTAGCAGAATAGTAGTCCTGCACGAGAGGCTCCCCAGTCAGCGCGACCCGGCCGACCGCCTCGACTGTTTCAGCTGAGACATGCGGGTTTACAGCGCGAATTGACTTGCCCTTAAGCTCTGCCATGCTCAGTTTGAGCAGTCGCTCCAGGCTAAGGTTGCCGTCCACGAAAACATAGTCCACTACCTTACCGTGCTCATCCTCCACAATATCATGCACGGAAACAGGCTGCTGCATTTGCGTAAACAGCCACCGATACTGCTCCTCGCTCTGTTGGAGCGCTAGCTCCAACTCCTTATAATCTTGTTCCAAGACGCGCCCCCTGTCGACCCTTGTCGCATAATTAAGTTCCACATTGTGCGTCAGTCTCCTGCCGCTAGATGGCGGCTATGGTTCAAAGTAGATCGGCTGCGTCTTGGTCTAGTATCAGCGTCACGTCAGGATGGTCCTGCAAGACAGAGGCGGGAACACGCGGGGTGACTGCGCCGCGGATAGCTTGGTATACGGGCGCGCATTTGCTCCGGCCGCTCGCCAAAAGCAGAATCTTCTTAGCGGCAAGTATATTCTTGATGCCTAAACTAATGGCGTACCGCGGCACTTCTGTGAGGTATGCGAAAAAACGGGCGTTGTCAGCACGCGTTACTGCGTCGAGTTCTACTAGGTGTACGCCACGCGCAAAGCTCATGGCAGGCTCGTTAAATCCTATATGTCCATTCTGCCCGATACCGAGCACCTGCAGGTCTATACCTCCCGCTGCGGCGATTTGCTGCTCGTACCTATCACACTCAAGCGCAACGTCCCGGGCTAAGCCGTCGATTAGGCATATGTTTGAAGCGGGCAAATTAACATGCCGGAATAGATGCGTGTGCAAATAGTAGCTGTAACTGTTCGGATTGTCGGGCGCCAGACCGATATACTCGTCGAGCGCAAAGGCGGTCACTCGCTGAAAACAGAGCCCTGCCTCACGGTGCAAACGCACAAGTTCTCTATACATCGCCTGTGGCGTCTCCCCCGTAGCCAAGCCAAGTACACAGTCTGGCTTTCTGTACATGTCCGCAGCGACTATCTGTGCCGCCAACACTCCCACTTCATTGGCTGAAGACACTGTTGTGATGCGCATTGTCTCACTCCTTGTACATGCACTCGCCCCGGACGAAAGTGCGGCGGACGTCCAGCTGTCCGTCAAGAATGACTAGATCAGCGTCTAGGCTCACGGCAAGGCGGCCTTTACGATGAGCAAGGCCGAGTAGCTGCGCTGGGTTTGCCGTAACCGTGCGCAAGGCGTACGGAAGTTCGAGTCCGGTGTTCGCCATAAAGTTTCTCACCGCCACATTTAGTGTCAGCGCACTGCCGGCAAGTCGGCCCGAGGGGAGCCGTACAGCGTTATCCTGCACCGTGACCGTCTGCCCGTTCAGCTGATATGTACCGTCCGGCAGGCCCGCCATGGTGCTGTCAGTAATCAAGATAATTCTCTCCACGCCTTTAGCCCGCAGTAGCAGCCTTTGCATGGCGGGATGAACATGGACGTTGTCGGCGATAAGCTCGCAGTAAGCATCGCTGTCTAGAGCAGCCCCTAGGGCACCCGGTTGGCGGTGGTGCAGTGGGGGCATAGCGTTAAAGACGTGCGTAAATAGGCTCACCCCAATTTCAACTGCGGCCATCCCTTGCTCGAATGTCGCGGCTGTATGGCCGACAGAAATTTGGATGCCAAGTTGACGGCATTGTTTAATGAAGTCTGTCCCACCCGCAAGTTCTGGGGCGACCGTGACAAGCCTGATTACGTCTGCGTGGTTGGCCAGGAAGTCCGACGAAAACTGGGCCATAAACTGGGCTTCGTGCGCGCCTTTGGCTTGCTCGTTAATAAAAGGTCCCTCTAAATGGCAGCCTAGCACCGCGGCACCTCCGCCTTGTGTCATGGCTGCTCTAATGTTGGCGAGAACCCCCGTCAGCCGGGGCATAGACTCGGACATGGTCGTGGCCAGAAACGAAGTTACGCCTGTACTCGGCATCAGGGCACTTATCCGGGCAATACTCGCGCTGTCCGCATCCAGCGCGCTTGCCCCAGCGAAGCCGTGCACATGGATGTCGATGAACCCTGGTGCTACAAAACAGCCAGTACCATCAATGACCTCCGTACAATCATCGGGTGCACATGCCGCTTGACCGCCAATCGCCCTAATCTTGTCGTCAAAGACTATATTAGTCCCCTTTAGAACGGTGTCAGTCGTGACTAGGCAGGCATTAACAATAATTTTCATATCACTTCTCCTCCGTGCAGCCAAGAAATTTCCTCGCTCAAGTGTTCAGTCACAGCAGGAAACAGGGCCACAACCATAGAACATTGGTCTAGAGGTCTATACCAGTATAGCATTGCCGAGCACCGCGAACAACGGTGCGGCCAGAGCAAAAGCGTAGGGGGCTGACGCGCAAGTGACAAGAAACTTTAGTGACCACTTAGCTTTGCAGGCGGGCTCACCTGTGCCGCTGTACTACCAGTTGCAGGCAAAGATCAAGCGGCTTGTCGAGGAAGGGCACTTCGCCCATGGGGACAGGTTGCCTTCAGAGAGGCAGATTGCCGAGATGGTGATGGTCAATCGGCTGACCGTACGACAAGCGCTTATGGCGCTGGTTAACGAGGGTGTATTAACTCGTAAGCGGGGGCTTGGCACTTTTGTCGCGCCGCCAAAGCTAGAGCATGGGTTGACCAAACTAACAAGCTTTACCGAG
>QLUB01000279.1 GCA_018725205.1 candidate division NPL-UPA2 bacterium | reverse complement strand
ATGCTCGCCCAAGCCAACCAGCTTCCCCAGGGCGTATTGCAACTCCTCCGGTAGTAGAGTTAGTCGCATAAGTAGTGCTTTAAGGAAAGGCCTCCGTATGCGGGGGGCCTTTCCGCTTACGGCGACGGCTTACGGCGTACAGCAAGAAAGCGGATAGCGGAAGGCCACCTGCCGCCCGTCCCTAAAGCCTTTGCTCCATTAAGCCGAGTAAGTAAGGGAGAAAGACTGCGTAAACGCGCACCTAGCGCATGGCGCTTCGGGGCGGCCGGAGGCCGCAGCGGCTAGCGGATAGCGGAAAGCGGATAGCCGCTCAACGCACACAGCTCAAAGCTCAAAGCTCAAGGAGGTCCCCCATGAACAACATTCGCACCGGCACGCGCTTTGGCGGCCTCGCGACCGGACTTGATACGGAGACCATGGTGCGCGATATGGTGCGTGCCGAAAGACTGCGTGTGGACAGGCTGACGCAAAACCGCACGCAGCTGGAGTGGCGGCGCGAGGATTTGCGTACGCTCAACACTCAGCTTACGACACTGCGCAATCGCACTTTTGATATGACGCTGCAGGGGACTTACCGCCGTTTCACCGCTGCTAGCAGTAACGAGCGCGCGGTCACGGCCTCGCCGACCGGGAACGCTGCCGTCATGGGGTTTGAGTTTGCCACTATCAGCCGATTAGCCGCCTCCGCGCGGGCGATATCTACCGGCAGTATCGTGCTTTCTCCACACACCGGTATCGACACTAACGCACCGCTCCAGCAACTTATTAGCGAGGGAAGGATTGACGGTGCGGGACTTCCGAGTACGTTTACAGTCACTTTGTTTAATCACACACAAGCAGGCACAAGAGTAAGTGAGACCTTTACCATCAATACCGCGACTGACAGCATGAACACTGTTTTTAACCGCATTAACAGTTCGCAAACACTCGGGCTGGAAGCGTTCTACGATGGGTTTTCCCGTAGAGTAAGCCTTACTTCGCGCTTTACCGGCAACAATAATCCAGCGGGCGCCGACATCGGGTTTGAAGGAACGGGGGCAGCGTTTTTTACTACGACTTTACGCTTAGCGGTGACAGATGGGCAGAATGCTCAGTTCACCTTAAACGGCCTGGCTACGGAGCGCCCGACCAACATCTTTACCATTAACGGCGTAACATTTACGCTACGCAACACCCTAGCCGTCGGCGAAACAGCCACGGTTACGGTCACGCCGGACCGCGACGCGGTGGTGCGCAATATCGAAGAGTTTGTAACGCTTTATAACACTACCCTAGAGCAATTTAACGCACAGCTTTCAGCCGAGCGCCACCGTGACTTTCTACCTCTTGCCGAAGCACAGAAAGAAGGCATGCGCGAAGACGATATCAAGCGCTGGCAAGAGCGTGCGCGAAGCGGCCTGCTAAGGGGCGACGACTTACTTGAGCGCATCACCAACCAGATGCGGCGCGATTTTAACGACCCTTTGACTGAGGGCGCGTTACGACAGATGTCGGTCATTGGCATAAGTACCGTGCACCATG
>QLUB01000278.1 GCA_018725205.1 candidate division NPL-UPA2 bacterium | reverse complement strand
CTGCTGGATATTTTCCAAGCTCGCCAACCTCGCAAAAACGGCTTTTCGCGAGTTTTCGTTCTGCTCGTGCGTCCTGAAAAAGGCACAACCCTTACAAGTTTTAACCCTTAGTATTTTACACCCACCTTTAGGCAAGACAGCGTAGCATTCCACCTTCGCCTTCCTCCTTCAACTGTTTTTGCTAGTTCCATTATACTGCGTGTATATATAGCTGTCAATGTAGTTTCCTTAACAACTTTGTTAAGGTTTCTTAACAAAAAAAAACGCCTACCGAAGTAGGCATTTAAAAATCTTACCACAGGTAGTACACCGGTACCAGATCGCCGTAGCTCCCTGCGCAGAATCCCAGCAAATCATGTGCTGGTATGTATCCACGCTTTGGCAGTGTGGACAGACATTATCCATCGGCGATATTTAGCCGCTGTCCTACTCGTAGAACATCAGTAGTCAAACGGTTCCACTCTCGAAGCTGGGCCTCTGTTACACCATACATCCGTGAGAGCGACCAGAGCGTGTCACCAGACACTACTACATGCACCTGACGATGTATTTGTGGCAAGCCCAGAAACTCTGTCAGCCCAGCAACTATCGCTTGAGCAGCGCGTTCCTGCCCTACTTCACTCTCAAGCAATGCTTCTTCAACATGATTAGAGATAAAACCCAATTCCAATAACACCGCCGGCACTGTCGCTTGCCGCAGTACCTGAAAAGCCGCCGTCTTTACACCTCTATCACGCAGTCTAAGTTGCGCTACTAAATGCCGCTGCAGTATGGTTGCGAGCAGTCCACTCCTGTGATGCCCGCCCGCAAAACGGAAAGTCTCAATACCGTTTGCAGTCCGCGTAGCGTGAGCATTACAGTGTATACTCACAAAACAAGCAGCACCAGGCGCCGCCAGCCGTCTAACCAGCGGTACATCAACGTCTGTTGTGCGCGTCATGTGTACTGTCGCGCGGCCTTGTAGTAGCTCACGGACGCGCAGGGCAACGGCTAGCACAACGACTTTTTCTTGTACTCCGGTTGGACCCACTGCGCCAGGTTGGCGCCCACCATGTCCTCAACCGGGATCAAGAGTAATAATCTTGATCGCCATATTAGACCACCCCCTCGATAATATTTTGGCTCAAAGTTTATCGTCATCGTAATACGTTGGCCGTTGTTCACGCGCTGCATCAACCATGCCTTCGCCAATGATATACGCAATTAGCACAGCCGCCGCCGTGATCATCGTAACAACTTGCTCAACCGTCAGGTTATCCACTCCGAACATTACTAGCACCGCAGAAATAAAACCAACCACTGCCATCCAAAACTTTCGGCTAGCCAACTTTCTTTTCCAATCTATACCCATTTTCTCACCTCCCCGCCGCAAGATTAACTACCAACAAAATTAAAGATACAATCATCCCACCGGCAAGCGTCATTAGCAAGCCGTGGATTTTTCGTAAACACGACTTCATCTCGCCGAAGTCGGCCTCCAAATTTTTGATGCGCTCCTCGTGCCGAGCTAGCACGCATCCGCCG
>QLUB01000277.1 GCA_018725205.1 candidate division NPL-UPA2 bacterium | reverse complement strand
CGTACCCAGCGCATCATCTTCGAAACCGCGCGGGACGTGTTCGACCAGATGAAACACACCTGGCAAGGGAGCCGCGAGGTCTTGCTGGCGCAGTTGGTGCAGATTGTCGAGCAGTTCATCCGTTCCGACCGGATCGCCATTGCGCCGCCCCTCTTCTACCAGGACGAGCTGCGTCGGCGCTTGATGATCCCGCTCAACATGTCGCGGGTCGTCCGGCACGTCTGGGAGGCGGTGCGGCAGGAGAACACCGAGCGACTTACGCCGGTCTTTGACCGCGATCACCCGATCCGATCAACGGGGGAGATGCGCACCTGGTACACAGGCAAGCCTTGCGAACGCACGCGCCGGTCGCACATCAACGTCTGCGTCTATGACAGCACCTGGGAGGCGTCGGACGCCTTAGTATTCGACGACAGCGACGCGGTGGCAGCTTGGGTCAAGAATGACCACCTCGGCTTTGAAGTGCTCTACGTCTATCGCGGGGTCGTGCGGAAGTATCGGCCTGACTTCCTCGTTCGGCTGAAGAGCGGCGACATGCTCGTTCTGGAGACCAAAGGACAGAACACAGAGCAGGACCAGGTTAAACAACGCTATCTCGAAGAATGGGTGCAGGCCGTGAACACCCAGGGGGGCTTTGGGAATTGGCAGCGGGACGTGGCGGAAGAACCGGGCGAAATTCAGGATATTTTGATCAAGAGTAACGCGACCGGCTGGACAGGCTGACAGGCACTGTGCTGCCGGGCAATTATGCTATAATAGCTTAAACCGTTATTTAACAAGATAAGAGATGTCTGGACGGGGGAATTATGGTAAAAGGTGTTGGCATTGACATCATTGAAATCGAACGCCTGGAGAAGGCGCTGGCCCGGCGTAAGCTCCTGCTGGAGCGGCTGTTTACCGGCCAGGAGCTTGCTTACTGTATGGAGCGGAGCCGTCCCGCCGCTTCTTTTGCAGCCCGTTTTGCAGCCAAGGAGGCGGTCCGTAAGGCCTGCAGCAAAATAATGTCCGGTCAGGTCATGCCATGGCGGGAGATTGAGGTCGTGCTTGAGGATGGCAGGCCTGAAATCCGCCTTTCCGGAAAGAGCGCACAGCTTGCTTATGGGGGCGGGATCGTCAATTTGCAGGTCAGCCTTACACACAGCAGGGATTATGCCTGTGCCGTGGTGACTGCCGAAGGAAGCCCGGTATAATATTAATATGCCTTGGAGGGGACGCAGGGAGGGGACGGCTCTGTTGCCTGCTGTGGTAGTGTCCTATTTTCCATTACTGGTTGTGCCCTACGGGCATTGGGGGTTAGTAATAGAATCTTGTAGTTACCAAGAGCGGGGTGAGATTGCAGATGAGGCTGCTTAAGGCCGCCGGGATGCGGGAACTGGACCAGGAGGCGTCGCGGCAATACGGGATACCAAGCATTATTTTGATGGAAAATGCCGGGCTCAGCGTTGTCGAGACCGTGCTCAAGCGCTTCTGGGAGCACCAGTCGGCCGGGAAGAAGGCCTTGATTCTTGCCGGTCCGGGGAACAAC
>QLUB01000276.1 GCA_018725205.1 candidate division NPL-UPA2 bacterium | reverse complement strand
AGTACAAACACGCAGAAAGCAAGTTGGTTCGTCTCCAAATGGCCATGGCTTCGTGAGAACTTGAAGCTGGTATGTGGAGAAGTTTTGCGTGCAGGAAGAGAACTTGTATGGTATTATGGCAGATATGATGAGCCTGCGCTTAGAGCATTTATTGAGGACTTCAAACCGGATGTGATTTTCAGCGCACGGATGGCATCGATAAAACTATTGCGCCTTGAGCAGCTAGTGCGAACCATCGCGGGGGTACCCCTAGTTGCGTTCACTGGCGATGCGGAGTACACAAATCGCTTAATCAGTTACTCTCCGCTTTTCTGGCTTAGGAGGTGGTTTCTGCGTAGAGCGTTTAGGGGCATGATGCCACATTACTCACTGTATTTTACCTCCTCTGAAGTGCAGAACAAGGAATATGCGACAGAGTTTGGGGATAAGTTCTCTTTGCTACGGAAATGTGCTACCCCTATCTCGGAGTTTGCTTCGCATTCACCCCAATATCCCATTCAGATCGTTTATGCTGGGAAACTGTACTGCAATCGATGGAAAACATTGGCGCTTCTTGCGCGGGTGTTGCGTGGAGTTAATGCTGGCGAATCGCTCGTTGAATTGAGCGTGTACACACGTGACGTTGTGCCGTTACACATTAATAAGCAGCTGCACGATGGTATTGGGGCGTGCTTGCGAGGAGCAGTATCTGCAAGTGAACTGGACAGTATATACTCAAGGGCAGACATTGCGCTCCATGTGGAGGCGTTTGACACGCGGAACAGGCTAGCCACCCGCCTGTCGTTTTCTACCAAAGTGGTTGATTGCCTAGCCAGTGGTTGCGCTGTAATGGTGATAGCGTGGGAAGAGCATGCCGGACTAGTATACCTGAGGAAAGCAGATGCAGCATTCTGGGCTACTAGCGAAGTTGAAATGCAGCAGCTTATACAGCGTATCGTTAAAAATCCGGCCATAATCCACGACTATGCACGTAAAGCGATGCAATGTGTGCGCTCCAACCATGACAGGGATTCAATTCAACAAGGCTTGGTGCAGGAACTGGCGCGAGTTACCGGCAAAACACAGCATTTAGAAAACTAGCAGGGGGAAGTAGCAGTGAAGGTAATCCAAGTAAATGTTGTTGCAGGCACAGGGAGTACAGGTCGCATTGTAATGGATATCCATGCTGGGCTAGTTCAGCACGGGATACGCTCGATATGCTACTATGGGCGGGGCCGCAGGAGAACGGACCCCAGTCTACGCAAATTAGCGCCAGAAAATGTAATGAAACTACAGTCTTTGTGGCAGCGTATTAGTGGGCTAGCTTATGCGGGCTGCCATGTTTCAACGTTTAATCTGCTACGGGCTATTGCTAAGGAGAGTCCAGATGTGGTTCACCTGCATTGCATCAACGGATCCACGGTGAACATCTATCGTTTACTTAGGTTTTTAGGCAGGTCAAATATACGCACCGTACTCACACTACATGCCGAATTCATGTATACAGCAGGGTGCGGGCATGCTTTGGATTGTGACAAATGGCGAAG
>QLUB01000275.1 GCA_018725205.1 candidate division NPL-UPA2 bacterium | reverse complement strand
AGCGGATAGCGGAAACCGCAAAACCAAACCCCCGCCGTGCCGTAAGGCGCAAGCGGGGTTGATTCGCTGAGATGGTTGCGAACTGCGTTGGCTAGAGTTTTGCCAAAACGTCTTGGAGCGTAGGCTTGCCGATTTCTTGCAGCTCGTAGCGTACACGGGTAGTGTTCTTGTCAATCTTGAGCACGCGGCGCAAGTCAATCGGTGTCGCGATAAGCACGGTGTCACAAGGAGTGGCCTCAATGGTGTGTTCGAGTTCGGAGATTTGCTTTGCGCCGTAACCCATCGCAGGTAGAAGCGCTCCCATGTGACTGTATTTTTCAAACGTGGCCTTAATCGTGCCCACAGCATATGGTCTCGGGTCAACGAGTTCCGCCGCGCCAAACTTCTTGGCGGCGACTACCCCTGCGCCATAGGCCATTTCGCCATGCGTTAGGGTAGGACCATCTTCAATGACCAGTACGCGCTTACCGCGCAGAAGGGTCATGTCTTCCACAAAGATGGGGGATGCGCCGTCAATGACGATAGCAGCGGGGTTAATCCGAGCGATACTCTCACGCACCAGCGAGACTGATTCAGGGTTCGCGGTCTCGATCTTATTGATGACGATGACATCCGCCATTCTCAGGTTGCTCTCGCCGGGATGGTAGAGGAGCTCGTGTCCCGGACGATGCGGGTCGACGAGGGTGATGTGCACGTCTGGCTTAAAGAACGGCGTGTCGTTGTTGCCCCCATCCCATACAATGACGTCTGCTTCTTGCTCGGCGGCCCTGAGAATTTGCTCGTAGTCAATCCCCGCATAGACGATAACCCCGCGATCAATGTGGGGTTCGTACTCTTCACGCTCCTCGATAGTGCACTTGTGGTAATCGAGGTCTGCGTAACTGGCAAAACGCTGACACACCTGCGCTGTAAGATCGCCGTACGGCATGGGGTGGCGCACCGCGACTACCTTCTTGCCCATGGCCTTGAGTGTATCGCAGACTTTGCGGGTGGTCTGGCTCTTGCCGACACCAGTGCGCACCGCGCAGACCGCTACTATCGGCTTGTGTGACTTGACCATGGTTTGCGCGGCACCTAGCATGCTGAAGGTCGCGCCTGTGGCGATAACCTGCGAGGCCTTGTGCATGACGTAAGTATGCGGTACGTCGCTGTAGGAGAAGACCACTTCGTCGACGCACAGTGACTTAATTAGGTGCGACAGTTCTTCCTCGGCGTAAATGGGAATGCCAGCGGGGTACAGCGGGCCGGCCAGCTCAGCGGGATAAACACGCCCTTCGATGTCGGGGATTTGCGTGGCAGTAAAGGCTACGACCTCTACTTGACTATCGTTGCGGTAGCGCACGTTGAAATTGTGAAAGTCACGGCCTGCGGCGCCCATAATTAGTACGCGGCGTTTTTGCATTGGTGTTCCTCCGTTCGTTTGTGTATTGTGAGGGATGCACATAGCGTATGGCACTTGGCACATGGCACATGGCACATGGCACATGGCACTTGGCACATGGCACTTGGCACATGGCACTTGGCACATGGCACATAGCACTTTAG
>QLUB01000274.1 GCA_018725205.1 candidate division NPL-UPA2 bacterium | reverse complement strand
ACTGCTCGCGGCAGTGCGTGAGCAGGGTATCTACTTAGAGCATGAGGATTTAGCGAAGCTTGGCAAAGGCAACCTGATCGACTTGCTGTACAAGAAGATCAGCAGGCCTAAGCTTATTAAGCCCACCTACCTCACTTGTCACCCCGTGGAGCTTTCGCCTCTCGCACGCAAAAACGACCATAACTCCGCCATCACGGACCGCTTTCAGCTGGTAGTGAACGGGGCAGAAATTATCAACGGATACTCCGAGTTAGTCGACCCGCTAGAGCAGCGGGCCCGCCTAGAGGTGCAGGCGCAGCTACGAAGTCAAGGCGACGCTGAAGCCATGCCCATGGACGAAGATTATCTCTTGGCCATGGAATACGGCATGCCGCCCATCTCGGGGTGGGGCATAGGAGTAGACCGTCTGCTACAGGTCTTGCTCGATTTGCCGAACATTCGCGACGGAGTCTTGTTTCCGACCATGCGACCTGTAGACGGCCATGAACCACCGACATAAGGGAGGCGACCTTGTGGCCAAGCACTGGGTAGATTTGCCGAACCGCGAGCGCATCCGCATTCACGTGCACTGGCTGGGAGCAGTTGTTGTCTCGTACGAACCTCCATCCCACCCCAATCAAGTCCATGTGCTCAAAGGAGTAGTGCCGATTGGCACTATGGGGAAAACGAGCTTTTTTGAGTATCTGCAAAAAAACAGCATGGCGTACGACTATGTCGAGGCTCCCTACAGCTTTCACTTCCGCGGACACCAATTGCGACTTGAAGCTGAACTTAAGCGATACGCGCTATTTGGGTTAATCCCTATGCCGTGGTGGCTAGTGCTATCAGTCCATGTTAAACTGTGGGTAGACGGTTCGCTCTACGGAGAGTTCGTGTTCTAGAATAGAACGCCCCTGCGGGCACAAAGGACGTACGTCATGCGCAAAAAAGAGAATCCCAATCGAGTGTTTGCCGAGAACCGCAAAGCTTATCACGACTATTTTATTGAAGAAACCTATGAAGCTGGCGTCGCTTTAGTAGGCACCGAAGTCAAGTCCATTCGCGCCGGGAAAGCTAATTTGCGCGACAGTTACGCCAGCATTGCTAATGGAGAGTGCATGCTTTATAATGTTCATATCAGCCCATATGAACAAGGCAACCAGTTCAACCGTGATCCGCGGCGCGTGCGCAAGCTCCTTCTGCACAAGCGGGAAATCGGCAGGCTCTGGGGTCTCGTTCAACAAAAGGGCTTTACCCTAGTCGCGCTAAAGCTGTACCAAAAAAACGGACGCATCAAAGTCGAGCTAGGCTTGGCACGCGGCAAAAAGCAGCATGACAAGCGCGACGCCGAAGCCGACAAAGAAGCTAAGCGCGACATTGAACAAGCTTTTCGTCTTCGCCAAAAAGGCGAACTATAACTGGGGGCGAAAAGGTTTCGACGGGGGTAGAGTGGGTTGGGGTAGCGAGTCGGGTTCCCGACACCCGTAAAACAGGGAAAACAAAAACAAACGCAAACAACAAGTTAGCGTTCGCTGCCTAGTTAGGCAGTCGTCGGCCCGCACTTTTCC
>QLUB01000273.1 GCA_018725205.1 candidate division NPL-UPA2 bacterium | reverse complement strand
ATGAAAAGCATACGTTTGTAAGCCTGGCAGGCTACCGTGATCACTGTTTGGCGATGGCGCAGATGTACGCGCAAATGACACCTAATATTGGTAGTAGAGCTATGCAGTACGACCTGCCAGAGGTGTTTCGCCGTGGTAGTTGGTAAGATTTTAACCGCACTGATTGCGGCAAATCAGCGATTAATTACTGAAAACCCAACGACAATATCAATCCAACGCACTGAAGTTAGGCCAATGCCAGACGGTGGAATGCAAAAAGTTACCTCCCAATTACCACCGTTTCGAGGCCGCTTAGTTCCACGGAAACGTGTGCCTACTTCTCGACAAGATGAAGCTGGCATCCTTGTAAGCAGTAGTTGGATACTTGTAGCGCCTAACACACCGACCTTGTTCGCTGGAGATACTGCAGTAATCGACGGTAAAACTTATGAACTTACCCGTGTGGCGCCAAGGTCTCACGGCGGGATGTTTTACGCGCAACACGCTGATGTTGAGGAAGTGAAGCTATGAGTGATGTGCAACGAAACTTGGATGCTTGGGCAAAACGCCAACGTGGTGCAGCGGTCGCATTAGCGCAATCCTTAGCTGGCCAACTTGAGGGCCGAGTGAAAAAGAATGCGCCCTGGACAGACCGGACGAGCAATGCGCGAAATGGGTTGTTCGGCTCGACAGAAGTACGTGGTGATACTGTCTATATCCGTGTAGCCCACAGCATGGAGTACGGCGTGTTTTTGGAGCTTGCCAACGATGGACGGTTTGCGATTCTGAAGCCGACAGTAAGTGGTGCTGTTGCTGAGATTGAGGGGTCGTACAGGAGGCTGTGGCAATGAGCTTGAGACGTGCAACAATTACAGCCCTACATGTACAAGTCCTAGCCGTTGGAAGGCGTGTGTTTCAGGCGTTCCTTGCACCAGCGGCAACGCTGCCGCCTTACATCACGGTCAAACTAGCAACACGGCAAGGGGAAGTTTTCGGGCTACAACCGGTGGAGATTTATATCTATGCCGCACAGGCATCATTTGCTGCGCTGGACGCACTAGAACACGAAGTGATTCGTGCTTTACACCAACGCGAATTGGTTGATACCGAAACAGGCCTGCGTTACATCTTGCGTTATGCAGGTAGCGCAGGGGACGTCGTAGACGAGGAACGCAAGTTAATTAGCCGTGTAGTCTCATTTAATGCAGCAAGCGCGGTAATGATTTAGAGGGAGGTATCAATAATGAGTGTTTTACTGGCAGTCCAGGAAGTAGCGGGATCAGGCGCAGTGCCTATTTTTGTAGCGGCGGCTGCGGCAGGGAATCACTTTAGCAATGATGGTCGGGTGACTCTAGAATTTGTGAATGGGCATACTGCACCGATCACAGTTACGATTGATAGTTTTACACCATGCAATCAAGGATTTGACCACGACCTGATTTTTTCGATTGCCGCTGGTACTAGGTGGCGTACACCAACACTAGACCCGGGCCGGTTTCGCCGGGCGGATGGGAACACGTATATTACCTACTCGCTCGTGACGGCCTTGACCGTCAGCGCGATTAGAAGTTAG
>QLUB01000272.1 GCA_018725205.1 candidate division NPL-UPA2 bacterium | reverse complement strand
CACAAAAGTTTCAAGAACTCTTGGACGAGTGCTACAAGAAGAACTGGTATTCTTACAGCAAGGGAGCACTTGCCGGTCCAATGGCAGTCATCGAATACCTCGGACGATACACCCACCGCATCGCCATATCTAACTCCAGAATCTCTGGCATCAACGAAGAAACGGTTACCATTTTTGGACGTGGCCGCACTCCAAGAGGCCTTGAATTAATGAAGCAGCTCACTTGCCAAGCCCCTCGTCACAATGCTAAACTTAGCATAGATAATTTCGCAAATAGTGAGGTAACTTATGGAGTCAATTTTCTTTGCAGCGTTAACACCGGGAATGGCCAAGCTCGCAGAGCAAGTTATGCGTGAGCTGAAGGTGTCCTTCCCTATCGAGATCGTCAGCTTTGACAAGGGGCCAGAAGTCGTCAAGGCTAACGCCGACATGAACGTCTTCATCAGCAGAGGGCTGATGGTAGAGCTAGTGCGGGAACACACCGAAAAACCTGTAGTCGGCCTAGCTATGACCAGTGACGAAATGCTAGAAGCTGTACAGCGGCTCGTCTCCAGTGGTGCCACAAACGTAGGTGTAGTTGCCCATCGCGGCTTCTTGGAGATGAGTAGCTCCGATTTTGCAGTGGGGCCGGTAACCATCCACATTCGCCCGTGGGGTGCTCTCACGGATATTCCTGGCATTCTAGAGCAACTAAAGATGCTTGGGGCTAGCGCAATCGTCGGCGACAAGGGAGGATTCACGGCTGCACAGGAGAGAGGGTACCAAGTTGAGCTCCTGGAGTCTGGCACCACGGCCCTCAGACGAGCAATAAATGAGGCACTTAAGTTAGCCCGCGCTCAGGATCATGAGCGTGAACGTGAGAGGCAAAGAACGCAACGATTTGTGCGGACCCTGGCCGAGTTATACGCCGAACTCGAGCAAGCTACCTCGTTTGTAGAGAGGCTCGCCGCCTCATCAGAAGAAGTTGCTGCATCAAGCATCGAGTCAGCAAGCATAGCCGAGACCGTAACGAAGGACGTGAATGGTATCTATGATATTCTCGAGGTTATCCGGCATGTAGCCAAGGAGACTCACCTCCTAGGGCTTGATGCCGCGATAGAAGCCGCTCGTGCTGGCGAACATGGCCGTGGATTCGCAGTGGTGGCGCAGGAAGTGCGCAAGCTAGCGGCAGAGAGCAATAGGTCTACTAAAAGCATAGGCGACCGCCTCACAGGCTTTCGCGCGTCGGTGGGCCTAGTACAGAAAAACGTAGAGCAAAGCAACCTCATTGCGCAGGAACAAGCCAATGCCACCCAGGTGTTGGCTCAAAAAATCGAGGAAATAAGAGAGATCGCTCAGAAGATAACGAATATGTAACGTGTTTACGCCAACTATTACGGAAGTCCATAACACCGGACCATGCAGGGCGACAATGCTGGTCCGGTGTTAGAATGCGCACCCTGGGTACGATGGTCGAGTAAGCTTGGACTTGCTTTGACATACTCCTTTAGGAGGAGCGTCAGGGTCTCTCACGTTCACAGTGCATGATTGTGTGTAGCTCGCCACGGTCTTCGACCCCGGGG
>QLUB01000271.1 GCA_018725205.1 candidate division NPL-UPA2 bacterium | reverse complement strand
GGCCCGGGATCATAACCTCGCAATCCTCTCGGATTCCTCCGTTTACTTGTTCGACGAATAGCTGGAAGCTCACGCTGCGGAATTTGCTGTTAATTCGCTCGGTCAACAGGCGAACTTTAGCTTTAGTGAAAAGATCACATAGGTACAGTCCACGCTCCAGTGCTTCATATTGCCGAGCAAGCTCTTTCTCCCTCGCGGCCAACTCAGCTATGCGCCTCTGCTGACTGGCCACGGTTGCGAAGCGGGCCTTAATCTCATTCTGCGCCTGAATCTCGCCCTGCAGCACTCGGATTTTATCCGTGAAAACCATAGTGAGGTCCTGCCCGCGTTTGCTCAGTGTTCTCACTTCATCGCGCAAGGCCGCGATTCGAGCAGTGAGTTTAGCATATTCCACCGTCGTCTCGAAATGGGGCGGTTCTTGCAATTGGTTATGCAGAGAGGCCATTCGCGCTGCAAGGTCTTCCACGGATTTTTCTTCTCTATTCGCAATGCCTTCCAGCGCTACCGTCTTGGCAGCTTGTTCTGCGATCATGTCCCTGCTCGCTTCCTGCTGTCCTCGGAAATGGTTGAACGCCTCGCGCAGCTCTCGGATTTTTTCCTCCGGCAGCCCCCGGTGGCAAGTCGGGCATACCGCTGCGCCTTCGTCCCAAGTTTCCGTTTGGATCGCCCTGTATTCGGCGCGGAGCTCTTCCCGCCGATTGGCCATAGATTCGGTCAATTGTCGCGCTTGTTTTAGGTCGTTTTTTGCGTCCGACAGGCGGTTGCTCGCAGCGATTTGTTCTTTTTTCAGATCAGCGATCGCGGCATATATTTCCTCGTTCAGCGCGGCGGCACCGGCGGTATGCGCGGCCCGTGCCTCCGCGAGCTTGGCGCTCGCCTCCGCAATCTGCGTTCTGGCAGATAATGCTAACGTGTCGCCGCTGAATGCCTGCGCTTTTTCAACTTCCAGTGACTCTTTTTGCTCAGCGAGCTCTTTGATTTTGCGATCCAAGCCGCCCTTGTCTAGCCCTGCAATATCTGGCATAGCTCGCGTCGCCCTCTTTGATTTTGCGGTCCAAGCCGCCCTTGTCTATCCCTGCAATATCTGGCATAGCTCGAGTCGCCTCATCGATCCTGCTGGGGATGCCCTGCAACTCCCGGTTGATCTCCGCTTTTTTTGCCGTGGCGATCTTGCGGTACTCATCCACCGCATGGTGCTGGTCGGCGGCCCCGAGCTTCAAGAGATATCCCTGCAGACTCGCAAGCTCTGGAGTGTCGCTGATTATGTCGGCGTCCGAAATGTCGCCGCACAGTTCGAGCAGGATTTGTCGCCGTGCTTCCCATGGCACCTCCTCGGCGAAATAGGCCGGCATAGTCAGTGTTTTCATTTTTTCCGCGCCACCACCGTAAGAAAGCAACGCCGCCGTGTACTCCTTTTCGCTGCTCGGCACCCCGTCGATGTAATAATCCGTCGTATGACCGTCGAATTCGTCCATGTTGGAGCCGCGCTTCTTTTTGTACACCTCCCGATACACTTTTCTAAGCGTCACTAGTCGGCTATCGTCCAGACGGAATTGCGCTTCGGCCGC
>QLUB01000270.1 GCA_018725205.1 candidate division NPL-UPA2 bacterium | reverse complement strand
CTACCAGAGTCACGCTTGATGTACCGCCGACCATTGTTGGCGGACGAACCCTAGTTCCAGCGAGATTCATTGCTGAAAGCCAGGGGCCCGCGTCGGCTGGAATGAACAGACTCGCACTGTCACGGTAGACTCCGCTACCCCCACCGCTCGCACCTCAGCGGTGCAGGTAACAAGCATAATCGACGGCGATACGATACGTGTGCGCCTTCAGTCGGGGCAGGAAGAAAGGGTTCGCCTCATCGGCGTGGATACGCCAGAGAGCACTACCCAGATTGAACCTTTTGGTAAAGAAGCCACCGCGTTCACCAAAAAACACCTTGAGGGGAAAACCGTCCACCTCGAATTAGATGTGTCTGAGCGCGACAGATTCGGTCGTTTACTGGCGTACGTATGGCTTGAACCGCCAACAGATGACGGCGTGGTGGAAGTTAGGGCGAAGATGTTTAATGCTCGCCTCTTGCTAGAGGGGTTTGCGAATCTAATGACCATTACCCCCAATGTTAAGTACGCCGAAATGTTCGTAACATTTGAGCGAGAAGCGCGAAATGCCAACAGGGGTCTTTGGGCGGCTACGGCTCCGCCAACGACTGCGACAGTAGCGATCACCGAAGTGGACCTAGTAGGAGAACGGGTGGTCATTGCAAATCGCGGCCAAGTCAGTGTCGATGTCTCTGGGTGGGTATTAGTGAGCGAGATTGGTAACCAACGGTTTACCTTCCCCTTAGGAACTGTAATTCCTGCTGGCTCAAGCATAACGGTTGTCAGCGGGCCTAATGCAACGGCAGGGACCGGAAGGCTGGTTTGGACGAGGTCGCATATCTGGAATAACGACGGAGATCCAGCAGTGCTACTCGACAACACAGGACGAGAAGTCAGCAGGCGTTAGGTGGTGCGTTTACCGCTCTTTTGTTATGGCTGCAACTATCTCCCGCAGAGAAACGTCAGGATTGGTGGCGTGTAGATACTGCAAGTCTATATGCGGGAAAGAACGAATAGCCGCCATCACCTTGCTGTAAAACGTATGGGAGATATACCCCGAATGGACAAAGACCACGTCAACGCTGCGGAACAGGCTTGGATCGAAGTTCAGAACATCCGTATGGAGAAAAGAAAAATTCGGCAACAGAGTTTTCATGCGTTGTTGCCACCGCTCATGGCCGCCGGCGATGAGACCGCGAACATTGCCCAGCTCCGCAAGTCCGAATTCACTCTCACTAGGTGCGTCATCAGCCGTAGAGAGCCCAAAAAAGAGATCCCGCAGGCCCGCCAGCTCGCGGCGGTCGGCATCAGATTGTTCCTCTATCTCTTTCACCCTATCCGTAAGTTGCCGGATTTCATTCTGTTTCTCGGCAGTTGCGCGATTATATTCAGAAGCCGCCTTGCGTGTGAGGTGATGAACTTGGTCTGCCAGTGCCCGGTTGGCCTGTTGGAGCTGATTGCGCTCTGCTGTGGCGGTCGCCATCTGGCGCCGTAGGCTATCGAGTTCAGGGAAGACCGTTTCAGCAGTGTTGGTCCAAAACTGCTGTTTTACCACGCCGTAGGAACGAATCAGGCGCTTGACAAAGATGC
>QLUB01000027.1 GCA_018725205.1 candidate division NPL-UPA2 bacterium | reverse complement strand
GTGCCAACTCCCGCCACCAAGATATCTACCAAGCCATCGGTATCCCGCCATATTTCTTCGGCCGTGGTGAGGCGATGAATTTTTGGGTTTGCGGCATTCTTAAACTGCTGCAGCATCAGGTAGTTGGGGTCTGCAGCGGCGAGCTCTTCTGCCTTGCGCACCGCACCCGTCATCCCTTCTGCTCCGGGCGTCAGCACCAATTCCGCCCCAAAAATGGCTAAGAGCTGGCGTCTCTCTAAAGACATGGTATCCGGCATAGTGAGAACGAGTTTGTACCCTTTAGCCGCGCAGACAAAAGCTAAGGCTATGCCCGTGTTGCCGCTGGTTGGCTCGACAATCACCGTGTCAGCGTGGATGAGGCCACGCTCTTCGGCGTCGGCGATCATGGCCACGCCCATTCTGTCTTTTACGCTCCCCAAAGGGTTAAATGACTCGAGCTTGGCTACGACCTGTGCACTTACTCCCCGGGTGATATGGTTTAGCCTGACTAACGGTGTGTTGCCGATAAGCTCGGTAGAGTCTCTGGCGATGCCGCGCTTTAGGCCTGGTTTGTTGGTTTGCATGAAATCTTCCCTTCCCCTTATATATGGTAGTGGTAGGCGCAAGTAGCGCTCTTTATCTGGTGTCGTTCGGATAGGTCGCGCAGGGTTATGCCGCTAAGGCAGCGGTTCATGGCAGCAGCCAGTTCAAGCCACACGTCGTGCAGAGCGCACAGCGCCATGCGCTCGCAGCTCTCGCGGGCAGCGGCGCAGTCTGTGGGGGCGATGGGTCCTTCATACAGGGCTATTACCTCCTGCAAGGTGAGTTCTTCCGGGCGCCGCACCAAGGCGATGCCGCCGCGCTGGCCGCGTGCACTGCTGATGATGCCCGCGGTGATAAGCGGACTCACCAGCTGTGCCAGGTAGGCGAGTGGAATCTGTTGACGTTGGGCAATGCTCTTTAGCGACACCGGACGCCTTTCCGTCTGTGTGGCCAAATCGACCAACAGTCTAATTCCGTATATGCCCTTGGCAGAGAACTTCACGCTATCACACCAATCATAAGTAATATAGTCATCTTAGTATGTTATGATGCCCGGGAGTTGTCAATGGGGGAGGGAGGGGATCCTGCGCAAAATTTGCCACTACTTTAACCCTCTCTTAACAACAGCGTGTTACCCTCAGGGCGGTGAGATAAGTCACCGACAATTACTGGGGGGTAGATAGTGATGAAAAAGCAAAGTTTACTTACGCGCGTACTGGCTGTACTGGCATGCTTAGTCACTTTAGTCTCGTTGTTACCTGCGATGGCACAAGCTGACACTAGGCCGATTACTATTGAGTTTAACGCCCGCGAACTTAGGGGCGATGTCGCGCCTCAGATTATTGGCGGGCGCACGATGGTGCCGATGCGCCTTATCTTTGAGGCTTTAGGCGCGGAGGTCACTTGGAACGATGCTACGCAAACAGTTGTGGGTCGGCAAGGCAATGTCACGATTAGCCTGACCATCGGCAACAGAAACGCCACTGTCGGCGGGCGCGCGGTTGCACTCGACCAACCAGCGCAGATTTTTGCCGGGCGTACGATGGTGCCGGTGCGCTTTATTGCCGAGTCGCTGGGTGCTACCGTGGAATGGGATGACGCGCGACGCATCGTGCGCATCACGAGTGCAGCGCAGTCGCGCATGCGTTCCCCTGTGACGAGTGAGCTGCGCATGACGACCGGTGGAGCTAGCTTCCCCTTCCCGCTGTACACTCGCCTAATAACTGAATACGCAGCGGTTACTAATCCGCGCGTGCAAATAGAGTACGCTTCAGTAGGCTCCGGGGCCGGGATTCGCGGTATTTTGGCCAGAACTTTCGACTTTGCCGGGTCCGATGCGCCAATGACAGCTGCGCAGCAAGCCCAAGTCTGGCCTAACGAAGTGCTGCATATCCCTACAGTGATGGGTGCCGTGGCAGTAGTTTACAACCTAGGCGGTATCGGCAGCGGTTTGCGCCTGACGCCCGGGGCCTTAGCCGACATCTACTTAGGACGCGTAACGCACTGGAACGACCCTTCCATTAGGCTGTTAAATCCAACACTCAGCCTACCGGACCAACGCATTACGTTGGTAAGACGCTCAGACTCCAGCGGCACCACGTTTATCTTTACGAACTATCTCTCTAAAGTCAGTCCAACGTGGAGAACCGATGTGGGCGAAGGGACGACTGTCAGATGGCCTGGCACGACGATAGGCGGTGCCGGTAATGCTGGCGTAGCCGCACAGGTAAGCCAATTACCCGGAGCCATTGGCTATGTCGAATTGTCGACCGCAGTGCAAAGCCGACTGAGCATGGCCCATATGCAGAACAGGGCAGGCAACTTTATTGCCCCGTCGGTGGAAGCGGCCTCAGCTGCGGCGATCATTATGGAAGACGCCTCGTTTATGACTCACCCCACTGACTCGATTGCCCACACAGCCTATCCGATAGTTGGGATCACTTGGATACTGGTGTATCGCGACCAAGAAAACGAAGCCAAAGCGCGGGCGACTGTAGACTTCCTGCGGTGGGCTGTTGTCGAGCGCAATTTAGAGCCGTTTGCCGCAGAACTGCACTATTCGCCATTGCCTGAAACCGGCATCAATCGCGTGCGGAGACTACTGCAGAGCATTACTTTTGGCGGGCAACCCGTTTGGCGATAGGAAACGCCAGATAAGGAGACCGTTTATGCAGGCAATACGTCGTGCCCTTTACTCCGGCACTAGAGAAGGCGTCTTCCATTACGTAACCCTTTTGGCGGCTCTAGGGCTGGTGGCTTTGGTGGTCAGCATTTTTCTCGTCGTAACTTTGCAGTCGGCACCTGCGTGGCGCGCCTTTGGGCTTTCCTTTTTGACCACGTCGATATGGGACCCCATGGCCAACCAATTTGGCGCAGTGCCAGCTTTGCTTGGAACAGTGATAACTGCGGTGTTGGCACTGGCCGTGGCGACGCCGCTAAGTATAGGGACAGCCGTATTCTTAAGCGAAATCGTCCCGCAGAGCTGGCGCAGACCACTTTCTTTTGTGGTGGAGCTCTTGGCCGCAGTGCCAAGCGTGGTCTATGGGCTGTGGGGGCTGTTTGTGCTGGCCCCGTGGCTAAGGACGGGCCTCGGCCAGTTGCTGGCAGATTACTTGGGCTTCTTGCCGATTTTCGCCGGACCGTCGCTCGGGATTGGTGTGCTCACGGCCTCCTTAGTGCTCGCGATTATGGTCTTGCCCACCATTACGGCTATCTCCGGCGAAGTGATGCGCGGTGTGCCCCCCGAGTTGCGCGAAGCTATGTTTGCCTTGGGGGCTACCCGCTGGGAGGTAGTCACCAAGGTTATACTCCCAAGCAGCAAATCCGGCATTGCCGGCGCACTACTCTTAGGCCTCGGTCGCGCCATTGGCGAGGCCATAGCTGTCACTATGGTGATAGGGAACGCTAACCTGATTCCGGTTTCGCTCCTAGCCCCGGCCCAGACTATGGCCTCCTTAATTGTTAGCGAGTTTCCCGAAGCCTTTGACCTACACTTGTCGGCGCTGTTGCTCTTGGCTACGCTGCTCTTCAGTATTACGCTCATTATCAACCTAATAGCGGCTTGGTTTTTCTATCGCCCGAGCCAACATGTAGCGGCTACAGCCAAAGGCTCTGTGTGGGCAAAGCTCTTGCGCAAGGGGAGCTAAGCGATGACGAATAGACGTAAGCGTAAGGCTCTGGGATTACTGTTTGAAGCGCTGTGTGTGTTGGCTGCAGGGATAGCCATCTTGGTTTTGGCTTTGATTTTATACTACGTTTTCCGCCGCGGCATAGCTGTTGTGAACTTTTCGTTTCTAACCAGCCTCCCGGCACCGGTGGGTGTAGCGGGAGGTGGCATAGGGAATGCACTTATTGGCAGCCTGCTGATGGTGGGGTTAGGCGCGCTAATCGCCGTTCCTGTCTGCATCGCTGCCGCAGTTTTCCTTGACCAAAACCCTGCAAGCAAGCTCTCTGCTTTTGTCCGGTTTGCCACGCGCGTCCTGTCAGGCGTTCCCTCCATGGTGATTGGACTGTTTGTGTTTGGCCAGTTGGTTTTGCGCACCGGCAATTACTCGGCGCTGGCTGGGGGCATTGCCCTAAGCATAGTTATGGCTCCGATAATTACGCTTTCGGCAGAGGAGATGCTGCGTCTGGTGCCTAGCAGCCAGCGCGAGGCCTCCATGGCACTTGGGGCTACCAAACAGCAGACCGTCTTTCGCTTGGTACTCCCCGGGGCGGCAGGCGGACTGATTGTGGGTGTAATGTTGGCCGTAGCACTGGCCGCAGGGCAAACTGCGCCGGTGCTACTCACCGCTCTCACCAGTCGGTTCTGGCTTGAGTCTTTGCAGCAGCCGACGGCATCGCTACCGGTGTTAATTTACCACTATGCCACATCGCCCTTTGCCGACTGGCAGGCGCACGCCTGGGGCGCGGCTTTAGTACTTGTAGTTGCAATTCTGGTGCTTAATGTAACGGCACAATTGTTCCTCGGCCTAAGTAATAGGAGGCGTTAATATGGCGCAAGGCGTAAACATAGAAAACTACTCGTTCTGGTATGGGCGCACTCAAGTCGTAAAAAACATCTCTCTATCTGCTCCGGTGCGACAGGTAACTGCTTTAATCGGTCCGTCAGGCTGCGGCAAGACTACCTTGCTGCGCAGTATTAATCGCTTGCACGAGTTGCACCCCGGCACAAAAGCCGAGGGCCGCATTGCGATTGGCGAAGAAGACATATTCTCGGCTGCCGTTGACCCTGTAGACCTGCGTCGGCGGGTAGGGATGATCTTTCAGAAGCCTAGCCCCTTTCCTCATCTATCGGTGTTCGAAAATGTAGCCGCCGGGCTGCGACTGCACGGCCTAGCGCAAGGCAAGGAGGTCGCCGAACGTGTAGAAGCGTGTCTGCGTAAGGCCGCATTGTGGGAAGAAGTAAAAGACGATTTAGGGCGGAAAGGCGCCTTGCTTTCGGGCGGACAGCAACAGCGGCTGTGCATTGCGCGCGCCTTGGCAGTGGAGCCCGAGGTCTTTCTTATGGATGAACCCTGCGCTTCCTTAGACCCTGTGGGGACGATGCGCATCGAGGAACTAATCCGGGAACTCAAACATGACTATACCGTGGTTATTGTTACGCATAACATGCATCAAGCCAGTCGCATTTCTGACCAGACCGCGTTTGTGTTAAGCGGCGAGCTCGTCGAAGTAGGCAGAACGAAAGAGTTTTTCCTAGCCCCACAAGACCCGCGCACCGAGGCCTATTTGACTTGGAAGATAGGCTAAAAATATCTCTCCCAGAACGGCAGGAATTCACCTTTCTGTAGAGTAATCTCAGATGTCTATACAAGTGCAGAGGGGTGAAGGATGGATGCGGGAAATCTACTACTGCGTGTTGCAGGGGCGACCGCGCGTAACTGTTTTTTTCTCCGACCAAGATAAACACGACTTTATCAAGGCCATGACCGAAACCAAGCGTCGTTCACAGATGAAAGTTTATGCGTTTGCCTTGTTAGAATCCCAAGCGCATTTAGTCGTGTCTACTCCGGTTAGGGGCTTGCCGCAAGTGCTCCAAATCCTGCGTGAGGTGTATGCCGCCTACTTTAATAAGCGTAACGGACGAGACGGCTATGTTTTCTTGGATTCTTACTCTGAGCGCCTGTGCAACGCAGACCTGCGCCTGCTCCGGGTTATCCGCCATGTGCATTACCTGCCTGTGACCTTCGGACACACCCATCACCCTAACCTCACCCGCTTTACGAGCCATGCCACGTATCTCGGCGACACTCGGTATCCTTTTATCGACAGTGACGAGGTCTTGGCGCTTATTTCCCACGACCGCGCGGAAGCGCGACGGCAGTATCAGGCGCTGTCTTCCACTGCCGTGAGTGCAAGTGAACTGGCACAAGTATTTAAGCCGGTGGTGCCGGATTTGCAGAAAGCAACAACCCCCCCAACGCTAGACGAAATCGCCTCTGCCGTCAGCCAAACGACGGGAGTTAGCCTCCGCGTAATGCAAGGCAAGGGGAGAAGGGCACAAGCCGTAGCGGCGAGACGCATGCTCATCGCTACGGCGGTGACAGAACACCATTACCCCGTGACTGAAGTGGCAGAGTTCCTCTGCGTTCATCATTCCTACGTGTCGCGGTTGACCTTTGGGAAAGCGGAAAGCGGATAGCGGATAGCCACTCCGTAGTTCGCAGCCTACCCCCGCTTCACATACTCCGTATGCAGCAAAGTGTGTGACTTGTGGCCGAGCGGGCGTTTGAGAAAATCCGCATAAAGCTTGGCCACGGCCGGGTTTTGGTGTGACTTCCTTAGGGTCATCGCTTCGTCTACGCTGTATATTGCCCGTATGCGCTGTTCGCGCACGGCATTAGTGGTAGGTATGGGTTGTCCGCCGCCGCCAATGCAGCCGCCCGGGCAGCACATGATTTCAATAAAATGATAGGGCGATGTCCCGTTCGCCACCTGTTCCATCAACTGACGCGCATTGGCTAAGCCGTGCGCCACTCCCACGTTTACTACTAGGTCGCCAATCTGGATGGCGGCTTCTTTTACGCCCGCCATACCCCTTACGGCGTGGAAATCTAGACTACCCAGTTCTTTGCCGCTTACGACTTCATAGACCGTGCGGAGTGCTGCCTCCATTACCCCGCCTGTAGCGCCAAAAATGGCGGCTGCCCCGGTGGAAATGCCCAGCGGAGCGTCAAATTCACCATCGGACACGCCCGCCCAGTCAATGCCGGCCTGTTTAAGCATGCGGGCGAGCTCGCGCGTGCTCAGCACTACATCGACATCGCGGTATCCGCTGCTCGTCATCTCGGGACGGGCAGCTTCGAATTTTTTGGCGGTGCAGGGCATAACGGACACCACAAAGACACTGCTCGCTTCAATGCCAGATTGCTCTGCGTAGTAGGTTTTAGCTAGTGCGCCAAACATTTGCTGCGGCGACTTGCAGCTTGAGAGATGCGCGAGCTCCTCCGGGTAATTGTGCTCCGTGAATTTAACCCAGCCAGGACTGCAGGAGGTAATCATGGGGAGGGTCCCGCCGTGGGAGAGACGGTGCAGGAACTCGTGCCCTTCTTCGATGATCGTTAGATCCGCCGTAAAATCGGTGTCAAAGACGCGGTCAAAGCCTAAGAGACGTAGAGCGCTTACCAATTTACCGGTGACGACACTACCCGCTTCGCCGCCAAATTCTTCGCCTAAAGCTACGCGGATAGCCGGGGCAACTTGCACTACCACGTGCTTAGCAGGGTCGGAGAGGGCATCCCACACCTTCTCTGTCTCATCGACCTCGGTAATGGCACCCACAGGGCAGGCCTGCAGACACTGGCCGCACAGCACGCAGGCTACGTCATGGAGCGGTACATTCCCGCTTGTTTGTACTACGGTGTCGCGGCCCCGGCCCGCAGTGTAGAGGAGGCCGATGCCCTGGGTAGTGAGGCATGCATGCACACAGCGCCGGCAGTTGACGCATTTATCCGGTATGCGCTGAAGGGAAACCGTGCTCTGGTCCTGCTTTAGCTGCCGCAGTCGGCTTTCGAAAGGCGTCTCGCGTACGTTTAGCTCGCTGGCTAGCTGCTGCAACTCACACGCGAAACTGCGGGGGCATTGCAGGCAGTCCGCGGGGTGATTGGACAGTAGAAGCTCAAGCATGGTGCGGCGCGCCTCGCGCACGGCAGGTGTGGCAGTGTTGACAACCATCCCCTCACTTACGGGGTAGGAGCAGGCAGGCTGTAAGAGCCTCTGCCCAGCCACTTCAACCACACAGATGCGGCAAGCTGCTTTGACTGCTTGGTCGGGGTGATGACACAGCGTTGGTACTTTGATGTCAGCTTGCCGGCATGCTGAGAGAATGGTAGAGCCTGGCCTTACCGCGATAGTTCTGCCGTTAATCGTGACATTAGTTAGCAATTTTGCCCGCCGCCTTTCCCATCACGCATTTGTTAGCAGGGCAACGACCGTTCAGATGTGCTTCGATTTCCGGCCAGAAGTGCTGCAGAGCCGATAGCACCGGCACCGGCGCGGTTTGGCCTAGCGCACACAGACTGCTGCTTTGCATAGTGCGTGACAATCTGTTAATTAGCTGAATGTCTGCGTGGCCGCCTGCACCGGCGCTGACCTTTCCCAGCAGGTGATACAGGGCGGGAGCACCTTCGCGACAGGGCGTGCACTGTCCGCAGGATTCATGCACAAAGAACTTTAGGAAGCAGCGGGTGAGGTCAACAATGCAGTGAGTGTCGTCCATAATCAGGAGTGCGCCGCTGCCAAGACTCGAGCCGTGGCTTTGCAGCGAGTCATAGTCCATAGGGATATCCAGATGTGCTGCGGCGAGGCATCCGCCTGAAGTACCCCCGGTTTGGGCCATCTTGAACTGCTTGCCTTCCGGAATCCCGCCCCCAATTTCGTAGATGACTTCGCGCAAAGTGATGCCCATCGGCACTTCAATCAGACCACTGTTAACAATGTTGCCGGTGAGGGTAAACACTTTAGTGCCGGGTGAGCTTGGCGTACCCAAGGAACGATACCACAGCGCCCCTTGTTCAATAATCGAGGGAACGTTAGCTAAGGTTTCTACGTTGTTAACCGAGGTCGGCTGTCCCCACAGTCCTTTTTCCACCGGGTAGGGCGGCTTAAAGCGAGGTTCCCCGCGATTGCCCTCAATCGACTCAATCAGCGCCGTTTCTTCGCCGCACACGTATGCGCCGGCACCCGCGCAGACTTCTAGGTCAAACGAGAATGCGGAGCTAAGTATCCCCTCGCCCAGCAGCCCATTTTCCCGCGCCTGCCTAATGGCTTGCTCCATGCGGTGGATAGACAGCTCGTACTCGCCGCGGATGTAGACGATGCCGCGCGTGGCACCAATAGCGTAGCCAGCTAGCGCCATCCCCTCGACAATTAGGTGTGGGTCGCCTTCGAGAATCAGGCGGTCTTTGAATGTACCCGGTTCTCCTTCATCGGCATTGCAGATAACGTACTTCTGTTGTCCTGCTGCTACGCGAGTGTACTCCCATTTTCTCCCAGTAGGAAAGCCGGCGCCGCCTCTGCCGCGCAGGCCAGACTGCGTAATTTCGGCGATAACGCTCTCTGGGGTCATTACATCAAGTGCGGTGGCTAAGGCCGTGTATCCGCCCGCCCGCACATAGTCTTCTATTCGTTCGGGGTCAATCAGGCCGCAGTTCTTAAGCACGACGCGCTTTTGTTTCTGGAAGAAAGGGGTCATGCTTAGTGGCGAGACTTCTCCCGCTGGGCCTGTGGGTTGCTGCATCAGGCGGTGCACGAGGCGGCCTTTCAGGAGGTGCTCGGATACAATTTCTAGGACGTCGCTAGGCGTCAATCGGCCATACATTACACCTTCAGGGTAAACCACCAGCGCGGGTCCTTGGTCGCATAGTCCGAGACACCCCGTATCCACGACCTGGACTTCACCCTGCAGACCATGGCGGATTATCTCCTGTTCGCATGCTTGTTTGACGCTTCGGCATCCCTTAATTGCGCAGTTAGAACCGCTACAGATGAGTACATGGGCACGATAGTACTTCACAGCTTTACCCCCTAGCCCTAGGCGTATTCCGCCAAAATGGCGGCTAATTTGTCTCTTGTCAGATTGCCGTGGACGTCCATATTGACCATCAGCGCAGGTGCTACGCCGCACACTCCTAGGCAACTGGCGACTTCTAGCGTGAAGCGTCCGTCGCTTGTCGTCTCCCCCGGCTGGACGTTTAGCATTGCCCCTAAGGACTTAAGAATGTCCATAGCGCCAACAACGTAGCAGGGGGCGCTTTCGCATACACGGATGATGTGGCGCCCGCGCGGCGAAGTGGAGTAGAGAGAGTAGAATGTGACTGTGCCCCATACTTTGGCTTCGGGCACGCCAAACACTTCGGCCACGAGTTTAAGGTCACTGGGCGCGAGGAAGTGGTCGAGAGAGGCATTCTGCAGCGCGTGCAGTGCCTTTAGCAGGCCGCCAGGCTGGTCAACAAAGGGCAGTATCATTTGTCTGTGGCTAAAGTTAGCTTGTCGTTCTGCCATTTACTTTTCCTCTTTCTCGGCCGTGCTTAACAAGTCGCGGACGATTTGCCGCGCGCGTTCCGCGTTAACGTAGGCGTATAAAGTCGTGTGGCCTTGGTGGACGACTTCTACGAGAGGTTCCCTCTCACATATACCTAGGCACCCGGTCTGTGTGACGGCAGTATCGCGTAGACCTGTCTCCGCGAGTTCGCCCATAATGGCGAGGAGCACGCTCCGAGCTCCGGCGGCAATACCGCATGTGCCCATAGCCACTGTAATCTTGGTTGGACTTGCACTCGTGCGTATGCCTTTGCTTTCGCCCATACGCTCGCGCATGGCCTTTAATTCCTGTAGAGACTTCATAGCACACCCCCGGATTTTTGGTTCAGTTCGTGTCTGCGTACGCCGCGGATGCCGAGGCTGTAAAGCCTGCCGCATAGATTAAAGGCCGAGTCGTGGGTGGCAAGCAGCGTTACTCCCACCTCGCGTGCCTTTTTCAGCACAGCTTGGTCGGGCACGGCACCGCCCACCAGCACCACCGCCTGTACGTCGAGCAAAGAGGCTACGCCGACAACATTCATGTGGCATTGCACCGTGATCCAAAGGCAGTGCCCGGGGCACGTGGCCATGACGTTGCTCAGGAGGTCTGACGCGCAGGCGTACTCCACTTCGAGAGGCGGCGACTTAAGCGGTGTGAGCACCGTAAGGCCTAGGGACTTAATGATTTCATCTAGGTACGGCATAAACTATCCCTCTCTGCCCATAGCGGGCGGTAGTTTAGTGGCGAGATCCACCATTTCTAAGGCGAGGCGCTTAACTCTTTCTCGCAGCTTAATTACGCAATCCGTCTCGGTGGCCAGCCCTCGTACGATGTCTTCGGCGAGAGCGCGGCAGTTCGGTGCGCCACATGCGCCGCAGTCAAGCTGTGGTAGGCCCTGCAGGAGTTCCTCTAATTGTTCTAGCAGACGGATAGCGGCAGAAACGTCACTGTCAAGCGGCAGAATGGGGCGGGGGCGAAGCGGCTGTGTAAAGGAGATAAGTGGGGTGATGTGCGCGCAGTCCTCTGTTGCGAGCACCGGAAGCATATGCAGAAGCCGTTCTAAGCGCGCTCTAGACACAAAGGCATTAGTCACTGTTAAGGGCCCGCCGAGACACCCACCCGGGCAGGCCTGCGCTTCAATAAAGTCAATGCCTTCGAGATGCCCGAGCTCAAGTTCCTCAAACAGGAGGGACACATCGCGCACACCGTTTGCGGCGAGACTGCGCGACTTGCCAAGCGCAGTAATCTCGCCGCCCGGCAGCGCCCATCCGGAACCATGCTGGCTCATGTGGGTAGGGGATGCCTCGTCGGCTACGGGCAATACCTTAAGCAAGGCCCCGTAAGCTTCGCTGATGGAAATTGTGCCATCTACATGGGAGGGGTTCCCTTCGGGTTGATGCACGGATGTGGTCTTAGCCGGACAGGGTGTAATAAAGAACGCCCCTACTTGCGTGCTCGGCCCCCACTGGGCGTACGCGCGCTGCTTAGCAAGCTGCGCGGCCAGTTCCATGGGCGTGTCAAGCGGCATAAGTTGGGGCAAGAGCTCTGGGAACCTTACTTGAACAAGGCGCACTATGGCCGGGCAGCTTGAAGAAATCCATGTTGTATCAGGGTTTTCTCTTAAGAAGATGCGCATGGCGCAAGTGATGTAATCTGCCGCCTGACCCACTTCAAAAACGTCGTCAAAACCTAGGAGACGAAAGGCGCTTTGTATTTGCCTAGGGGCGACATCGTGTCTAAATTGGCCATACAGCGATGGCGCAGGCAAAGCGATGCGGTACTCAAAGTTCTTAAGCATGTGTAACCCATCGCTGTACGCGCTCTTGGCGTTGTTTGGGCAGACGCGGATGCACTCGCCGCAGTCGATGCACCGCTCTTCCTTGATGACGGCCTTGCCCTCGCGCACGCGAATAGCCTCGGTGGGGCACAGCTTAATGCAGTTAGTGCAGCCTTTGCAGCGTTCGGCGTCGAGGCGTACAGAATGAAAATATGACACGATGCACCCCCTCTAATGATAATAATATCACAAATTCTTAACAAATGATAATCTTAATATTAGGACTTTAAGTACTTGGTGGTGACATGTGTGGGCGCAACCTAGTGAAATAGGGAACATATATATGTTAAATATATCACAAGCAAAGCCGCCAGCCGCCAGCCGCCAGCCGCCAGCGGAAAGCGGAAAGCGGGCAGCGGACAGCCTCTCGCGGCTAGCGGAAAGCCTCTCGCCGCCAGCGGAAAGCGGAAAGCCTCTCGCGGCTAGCCACTCAGTGGATAACCCTCCCTAATAATGAAAGACTATAGCTGGGGGGAGGTGACTGCTGATGGCTAGGAGAGCGAGGAGTTTGCCTAGAAGACCGCGCTCGCTTGGGTATCACACGCGCAAAGCAAAATCAGGCGAGCTTACGGGGAACCTCGAAGCGGACTGTGAGACGCTTAAGCGGCTTTTGGGGAAAGAGGGCGACCTAGAGTTGCGCTAATTGCAATCTTCCTGCCCGGTCTCTGGGTGGCTGCGATAAGTTTTCACCACGGCATCCTGCCACCAGCGCTGTTTCGCTCCATTCAGACTGCGCGTGAGGGAGTGCCGCTTCCCACGGTGGCCGAGATGTTTGTGCTGCTAATTGCCTTTGACCTTATTGTGGAGGCGAGTACGCGTATGCCCATGCGCGTCGGGCAGGCGCTGGGCATAGTGGGGGGCATTATTCTCGGGCAAGCGGCAGTGCAAGCGGGGTTTGTCAGCCCGGGCAAAGTGATTATTGTCTCGCTGCCCGGCCTAGCTACGTTTACGCAGCCATCACCCTCGATGCTTGGGCCCCTGCGCGTACTAAAGTATATTGTATTGGTGTTTTGCAGCACCTTAGGTCTTTTCGGCGCCATGTGGGGCCTGATCTTGTTAGCGCTGCAGGTTTCTGCCTTGCGCTCGTTTGGCTATCCCTATATGTATCCGCTCTCACCCTTTGCACTGGCAAACACTCCGCCCATCACTGCAGACCGAGAACGTTCGGCGTATGGGCGAAACTAAAGGTTCAAAGAGGGGGCGTGGCGGTGAAGCTTGACGTGCGCATCAACCACTTTCACGCGGCTTTCGCCATTCTGGCGGTAACGATTGGGACGGTCTTTTTCCCTGTTGCCGGTGTGGTGGTGCCGTTAGCCGGTGCCGCAGGG
Organism: candidate division NPL-UPA2 bacterium; assembly: GCA_018725205.1. GTDB lineage: Bacteria > Bacillota > UBA994 > UBA994 > UBA994 > UBA994. Next base: position 3,795 of record QLUB01000027.1, on the reverse strand, counting down.
TGGGTATCCGTGCTGCTGGCCTTTGTAGTGGCTTTGCCGTGGGTCTTTATGGCCATGGGGCTGGTCTCCCGCGGACCATCAGGTGACTTCGGGGGCGGTGCGCGCTTGGCTGGGCCCGTGGTTAGGCGGGCTCTTGGTGGGTCAGAGCGGTATGGTCACGCAGGCGGTCGCCCTGCCTGACACTCCCCAAATGGTGCTCAACGCGGCGCTGCTATTTCTCGTCGTGTTAACTGACCTGCGGGGGTTCGAGGTATTTATGCGCACCTTGGAGCTACTCATGTTGGTGGTCATGCCGATTGTCGCGGTCTACATCCTAATTGCCGCCCGTGTGGTGAAGATAGAAAATCTTCAGCCTCTGTTCGGGGAGCCTCCTATACTTATTGCCCACGCGGCATACCTCGCGCTTCCGTGGGTTGACGCAGGTCATTCACATCGGGTTCTTTCTTCATGGCCTCGAGGGGCTCCTCTATCCGGTGTGGGCCATCTTCTCGTATGTTAAAGTGACTGCTTCGTTTGTCTTAGTCTCGGAGAGTTTGCGCGGCATCTACGTGGGCTTTCGGCAACCGTACCGCGCCTTGGCGGTGGGAGGGCTATTCCTCGCCATTTCCACACTGCCAGGGAGTGTTACGGAGCTGGTGGCTTCCATAAGTCGCGTGGACAACACCTTTTTTATGTTAATGTACGCTTTCCTACCCCTGATCTGGCTGATCGCGTGGTTGAGAAACAGGAAGGAGGGGAAAAACAGTGCGACTGCTGGCAATAGTAGCACTGATTAGCCTCGCTTGCTTTATGCTGACCGGCTGCTGGGACATGGACGAGATAACCGAACTGGCCCCGATTATGGGCCTTGGCTTTGACGTAGGCACGCGCCTCGGGACAATTAAGGTATCCGCGCTAATTACTCCTCCTACTAGGGCAGGCGCGGATGGAGGAGCAGTTGGTGTGCCTAATTTGCGCGTTCTGACGGTCGAAGCAGCTACCGTTACTGAGGCTCTCTCGCTGTTGCTCGGGCACATTCGGCGGGAGCCCTTCCTTATGCACTTAGGCTTCCTAGTTTTTGGGGAAGAGCTGGCGCGAGCAGGGATTGGGGGTGTGGTCGCAGGTGTCCATGGGAAGATAGAGATTCGCGGCTCCGTACTTGCAGTAGTTGCTGCGGGAAGTGCGGAGGAAGTTCTGCATGCTCGTTCCGGCATTGGCGGTGCGCCTGGGGAGGACATCCTGCGCCTCTTGTCAAACCTGAGGCGCGCGCCGCTCGGACGCCTCGTGGCGTTCTACACAGTCGTCAACACACTGACGGGAATTGGCAGTGAGCTAGCGCTGCCTATACTTGACCTTACCCCCTTACGCATAGAAGCTGCCGGCCATCAACCCGCAGGCGGCACGGGTCAACAGGGGCAGCAGCTAATGGAGGTATCTATAGGACGCACCGCGTTGTTTGTGCGCGACAGGTGGGTGCATGAGTTGGATGTGTTCCAGACACAGATATTTACGCTGCTAACAGGCGACGTGGATCAGGGCGCAATGACCATTGTCCATCCTACCGCGCCGGGCGGGGTCATGGCCGTACGCTTTCTGCGCTTTCGCCCGCATTTTAAGCCACACGTATCGCCCGGGGGGAGCGTAGCTTTACACGTAAATATCGAGATTGACGCCAGTTTAACCGAGACGCGCGGCGGATACGATCTGCGTGAGTACGGGCCAAAGCCGATAACTACAGTGCTAGAAGATTCTGTAACAGCGCAAGTGACCGCACTCTTGACCCTTATGCAGCAGATCGGGAGCGACGGCTTGAGTATCGGTAATATGATTTACCGCAGGCAACCAACAACTTGGGGCCATCTAGAGCCGCGCTGGAGCGAGCTGTACAGGCAGATGACCGCAAGTGTCAAGACAAAGGCTAGGTTGCGTGATACCAGCATGTTGGCGCGGCTCTTTGCAGTGCGGAGGCAGTGACTCGTCTACATCCAGACAAACCAGATAAACAGCGCGCCTAGGGTCACGGCGGTCACAGTGACTGGGAATCCAATCCTAAAGAACTCAAAGAACGAAACAGAATAGCCTTGGCGTTTGAGCATGCCTACAGCCACTACGTTGGCTGACGCTCCAATGGGCGTTATATTGCCGCCCAGACTTGTGCTCAGTACGAGGGCGAACAATAGGGGGAGGGGATTCACTCCCATGCGTTCGGCCAAAAGCTGTGTAACCGGGAGCATGGCGATGGTGTAAGGGATGTTGTCCACAATTGCGGACACGGCGACTGACACCAGCACAATCATGACAAAAGCCGTTAGTACTGACTCCCCGGCAAAGGCGCTCATGTAATCCGCCACGGTGGCAACTACCCCGGACACGCTGAGGCCGCTAATCAGCACAAATAAGCCAGCCAGCAAAAAGAAGGTCTGCCAGTCTAATTTGGTTAGCTCCATTGTAAACAGCTCCCGGCGGGAGTTCCAGAGCAATGCCAGTACACCAAAAGAGGCCGTGATCAGGCCCGGTAGAGCATCTGGGCGGTCGGGGATAAAAGAAGAAGCAGCGAGTGTCAGGACGAGGAGCACAATCAAGAGCGACGGGGTCCAAGAAAAGACTTTAGGGGCAGGTCTTTTTCCCGCTCTGCCCTGTGCGTCGCGGAAGAACAAGTACAAAATGCCGCCCACCGCTATGGCCCCAAGCTGCACTGCAAAGAAGATGCCGGGCCGGCCCTGCATCCAGAAAAAGTCCGCAAAAGTCATGTGCGCAGCTGTAGCCAGCATCATACTGGGCGAGTCGCCAATCATAGTAGCGACACCCTGCAGGTTGGACGCTGTGGCGACGGCAATCAGTACGGGGACAGGGGATACCTTTACCCGTTTAGCGGTTTCAAAGGCGAGCGGCGCGGCAATAAACACCGCAGCAACATTTTCTATAAAGGAGGAAAGAGCACTGGCAAAAGCCACAATGGCTAGGAGAGCTACGGGGGCGCTGCCAGCCGCGTTTACCATTTTTGTGGCGAGAAAGGCCGGGGCCTGCGACAGCACAAACAGCTCGGCTAGAATCATGGTGCCAAAGAAAATGCCGAGCACGTTCCAGTTGAGGGCCTGCCAAGCGTCACGCGCCGTGATCACCCCTAACACTAGGAGCACCAGACTGCCTACCCATACGTAGAGCAGGCCCCGATCACGGTTAAGGATAAACAAGAAGAACGTGACGGCAAAGACTAATACAGCCAAGACCTGATCATTCAACCTACAAACACCCCCACGCAATTTAACCGCAGACAAAAACCTCTGCCCGCCGATGCGAACAGAGGTCTGGCTTCAAGGCAACCCTTGTGCGCAGCCGGTGCCTAAGCTAGGCACGTGATGACGACTGACGCAAGTAAGCTACTCCCCTCACGGTCGGCTTAATGATAACATTGCAGGAGGCAAGAAGCAAGAAGCGGTTGACGGTTGCGGTTTGACGGTTGCGGTTGACGGTTGACGGTTGACATTGCGCGCCTGCTCTAGGATAATAAAGGGCATAGAAGAAGACGAGGGCGATGCAATGACGAGTGTGTTGGTGAAAGGAAAAACACGGTTACATGGCGAAGTAACCGTAAGCGGTTCAAAGTACGTGGCTTTGGCGGCTATCCCGGCCGCGCTGTTAGCCGATGAACCCGTGACGATTGAAAATGTACCCGACTTAACTGATGTGCGGGTCTTCTGTGGTATTCTACGCGGCCTTGGCGTACAGGCTACATTTGCTGACGGCGTTGTGACCATCGACCCGCGCGGGTTAGTCTATGCTGTCCCCAAGCCGGAACTGATGCGCAAACTGCGA
>QLUB01000269.1 GCA_018725205.1 candidate division NPL-UPA2 bacterium | reverse complement strand
GGGAGACATAGAGCTGTTCGGCTTGACTTAATGGGCAGCGCCAATCTAGCTCGCCTGCGGTAATGAGCAGCGGTGTCTTGATGTTCATTAGCCCCGAAGCTGGGGACATCTTCCTGTACTGTTCTTCGTTTTGCCAAGGCACCCCGATGTCATCCTGCCACCACAGGTGACAGTCATCGGTCCCAAATGCCGCCACGTAATCCCACATGCCGTGCTCGCTAACGGCTGCCTTAAAGCGGTCTGTATGCCCGATCGCCCAATTGGTCATAATGCCGCCCTGTGAGAAACCGGTGCAATAGAGCCGGTTTTCATCGGCATAGCTTTTGTCGATCACCGCTTGCACGCCATGCATTAAGTCGTCGTGCTCGCGCGGCCCCCAGTCGCCGCGAATAGATTCGCAAAATGCTTCGCCGTAGGACGTAGAACCGCGATAATTGACCAAGAGGACGAGATAGCCTTGACCGGCGAAGTACTGGGTGTCAAAGCGAAAGTCGGGGCTGTCGTAGGCCATGGGCCCGCCGTGTATCTTAAGCATAAGCGGAGCACGCCCGGCCTTAGGGTCAAAGTTTGACGGCAAAGCAATGAGCGCTTCGATATGCGCGTTGTCGCTACTGGTATAAGTGATGCGCTCATAGCGTGCGGTCTCGCGCCCAGCAATCCACGGGTTGTGATTTGTGAGCGCGAGCGAATGTGCTTCTGGCGTTGCTTCACGAAGCACGTCCAGCGTAATAGTATAAAGCTCCCACGCGCCAGCGGGGCTACTTTGCACAAAGGCAATCTGTCCTCCGCCGTGCGCTATGTGCCCGGCAAGAGCCAAATAGCGGTCTAGGGCAGGCAGAACCATTTTCGCTGGGTGATCAAGACCGGCTAAAGCGAGGCGCGTCTGCCCCCTGTCCCCGACGGCAAAAACAAGCTCGCGCTCGTTCACCCAGACAGGAGCACCCACCACCGTGCGGTCTAGGTCCTGCGTCAGCAAGGTCTGGGGGGTACGCTTTAGCGGTATGGGGTAGACTCGCGCGCTTTCTCCTCCTCCGATTGAACTCCACCCCTGCGCTACAGAACCGGTTAAGTCCCCCACGGGCTCCGCTGTAGCGGCGTCAACTGCGGCGAGGTGGTTCAGGACATAGGCGTTTTCCGGCTGCAACGTGGTGAGAAATGCTAAACGGCGGCTATCGGGTGACCAGCGTGGCCATCTCGCGTTGACGTCACCGTGAGTGAGCCGGCGAGCCGTGTCTCCGCTTGGGTTTATCAGCCAGAGGTCATTTCTTCGGTTGTTATCGGCATCACCGGTGCGGTTAGACACAAAGGCAATCCATTGGCCGTCGGGGGACCAGCGTGGCTCTGTTTCTTTGCATGGACCGTCAGTAAGGCGCACTGCCTGCCTCGATTGTAACCCGACCACGAAAAGGTGCGACTTAACGTCATCGAGGTAGCCCTCTTCATCGTGCTTGTGCTGCATGCGATCAATAACTAGCGGTCCCTTTTCACCGTCCTTGTCCTTGCCACGAATGCTCTTTAAGTACGCCTGCTGTTTTTCGTCGGGATCGCGCGAGGCGAAGACGATTTGCGTACTGCACGGTGAC
>QLUB01000268.1 GCA_018725205.1 candidate division NPL-UPA2 bacterium | reverse complement strand
TCTTCGCCGAAGTGCAGCGCGTACTCAAACTGACAGGCTCATTCTGGCTGAATATAGGTGACGCCTACCAGCATAAGAGCTTGATTGGCATCCCTTGGCGAGTGGCGTTGGCGATGACCGACCGACAGGGATGGATTTTGAGAAACGACGTCATCTGGAACAAAGTGAAGGGTGCTCCAGACAATGCAAGGGATAAACTCCGGAACGTTCACGAGCACGTGTTCCACTTTGTGAAGTCCGACCGTTACTACTACGATGTGGACACCATCCGTTCAAAGCCACGTCAGTCCAGAGTTGTCAATGGGGCAGTGATTTCCGCCACCGGCGTCTCGGGGGTGCGTTATCGCCGCCAGATTGAACTCTCGACTGCCTTAAGCGAGACGGAAAAGGAGGCCGCACTGAAGGCATTGGAGGAAATTCTCGATGAGGTCCGTGTGGGCAAGTTGTCTGACTTCCGCATGGTTATCAGGGGGCAGCAGAGGGCCACGCATTCTGACTCTGAGCGTGTCTCGGGCCGTGCTCGCGAGTTGCGTGAGAGGGGGTTCTACTTCCTTAAATACCACCCGCGAGGCGCGAAGCCCAGCGACGTGTGGGACATTCTGCCCGAGGACACCCAGAATCGGTCCCTGCACTTCGCCTCTTACCCCGAAGACCTGTGCAAGACGCCTATACTGGCCACCTGTCCTGAAGGTGGTGTCGTGCTGGATCCCTTCGCGGGGACGGGGACAACAAATCTCGTGGCCCTTCAGTTCGGTCGAAAGTCTATTGGAATAGAAATCTCCGAGCAGTACATTCGGATCGCGGAAGAAAGGTGTAGGTTGCTTCTATGAGCAAGAAGGCAATCCACTCGACCAACGTCGCCGAACTCTACGGCCGCCCTACTTCCCAGTCTGCGAATTGGAGGGCCATCATTGGTAAAGAGCAGTGCCCGTTCATCAAACGCAAGTGCTTGAAGAGTCGCAAGAGCGAGCCGGACGTCACCATCGGTACCTGCACGGTGACCTACGGCTGCGAACAGCAACCGATTATGATCTGTCCATTCCGCTTGCTTGAGCGGAGTCAGATCTTCACCGACTGCATTCACCTGCTGACCCTTCATGAGCCGGGGAACGAGCTGCGTCTCGTCCCCGAGTTGGCGGTACCGGGCGGCAGCATTGACTACTGCCTGGCGTCCGTGTACGAGGGCAAGCCGCGCGATTTCGTTGGCATTGAGCTACAAACCCTCGACACGACCGGAACCGTTTGGCCCGAGCGACAGAGGTTCCTGCGCCACCACGGCATCCGTGCGAGGAGAAAGGACGTCACGTCTGGCAAACCCTTTGGCATGAACTGGAAGATGACAGCGAAAACGGTCCTGCTGCAGCTCAATCACAAGATCACCACGTTCGAACACCTCTCCAAGCGACTCGTGCTCGTTCTGCAGGATTGTCTGCTTGAGTACATGCGCGGAGAGTTTGCCTTTAACAATATCAAGGGTCAACGTGATGGCGATCCCATGCAGTTCCACGTCCACGAGCTGCTTCCGGATACGACAGGCTATAAACTGCGGCTTGCGGAGCGCCTGTCCACCAATTCCGTAGGGATCGCG
>QLUB01000267.1 GCA_018725205.1 candidate division NPL-UPA2 bacterium | reverse complement strand
CCAACGCTTGAAACATTAACGGTAACGTCATACGTCCCCAAAACCGTTGTATCACTTCTGGAGATCAGCCGTAAAGGATAAGCGCCAAAGGCAAGTGTGTGTGGAACCGGTATTACCCCACTCCAATTCGTGCCTGTAACATGAGTTAACGGGTGCTCCGTTCCATTAAATACGACAACAACTGAAGTGGCGTTTGCGGCTACGCGTGCGCTAACAGTAAGCGTTCCGCTAGCAGTGACAGGGTTTGGGGTGACAGAAACCCCTAAAAAGTGCGCGACGTGATAGGCGTTCATAAACGTCCGCGTCGCTACAAGCGCACCACCTGCCCTTGCGTTTACTGTTGCGTTATGTGGGCCGATAGTCGCAGTAATAGGGATTGTTTTTAGAGCCTGCCATCTATTAGTCGCCCCATCACGTGTAAGCGGAATCTCTATGCCGCCTAGGTTTGCGGAGGCCGTATCAGGCACTCCTTCAATTGTGGCAACTACCGTCACAATCTCGCCACGGGTTGCTTGTGATGGTGTAACGGAGAGAGCAGCAACCTGTACATTTTGTACGGTAAATGTAAAATCACGGGTCAACACATTAGTACCGACCGTACTAACCATTTGGGCGGTATATATTCCGTCAGCCTGGCCCGCTGGGATAAGAACCGTACCCTGCCATAGATCGCCACCTACGTTGGTGAGCGGGAAGGTTAGTGTGCCCCATTGTACATGGACGGCTTGCGATCGTGCCGTAGCCCTGACATTTAATGTCCCGCCTGGCATAACCGGCGTGTTGATCGCACTCGCAGTAGTCAGCGAGTTAACCGTAAATGTCTGCGGGTAAGTTACTGTAAAGGCTCCGGCGTGAGTAGCGATTTGACCAGTAAGCACACCAGCGGGTGTGGTAGCTGGGATATGGATTGTCCCAGTAAAGAAGCCGGTGGGGTTATGGTTCGGTTCCCATCTGTGGACCCACACCCATATTGGGCCCCACTCCCATCTTTGTTCCCACTGCCAACCCCAGGACCACCAACTCCATGAGGACCACCATCTTGGGACCCACTCCCATCTGTGGTGCCACCCCCATCCTTGGATCTCCTGTCTCCCTACCCACGCCCCCGCCATTTCCGGAACCAGCGTAATGGTTGTTGCGCCCATTGTTGCGGTAATCGCAGATGCGACCGGTGTTTCCGGAACAGGACGTGCCCGGAAAGTTACCAATGTTCCAGGTGGACCTGATGTGGGGGATACGCTCAGATTGTCAAGCGCGACGCGACGCACGGTAACTGGATTAAAATCAGCCGTGCCTATTATGGTCGTACCTTCACGAACAATTAGCCGTGGGGTATGCGCACCGTCACTGAGCGATGCTGGAATCACAAGTCCAAGGTTCCAACTTGTACTTGTAATCCTGTTAAGCGGATACTCTGTCCCCCCAAGTAAAACATGTGCTGATGTTGCGGTCGGCCCCATGTTTGCGTTAAGGGTAAGGGTTTGACCAGGACTGAGGATTGAAGGGGTTGAATCAACGCTGGAGATTATCGGCAGTACAGTAACAGCAATGGGATATGTTACTGCTATCGCATAGTGATGTGCGGTGATT
>QLUB01000266.1 GCA_018725205.1 candidate division NPL-UPA2 bacterium | reverse complement strand
CGCCGCCGGCATGGTGCTCGGCGGGTGCCTGACGATGCTGGCGGGCGAGCGGATGGAGCGCAAACAAAAAAGAGACCGCCACGAGGCGGCCAAGAGAAAAGCTCACCTTAGTATATCATGCCTCCCGCACAGTTGGGAACTAAAAATCGGGGGGGGAGGACGCGATGGAGGACAACATGACTGAGGGATACCTAGCTCTGGTGGTCTCTATCATCGTCAGCTGCACCCCCGAGGTCGCTTTTGGTCGGCTCGATAGCAGCGAGCCAAAGAGTGTTAAGCACCCTACCACACCTGATGAGCTGGCAGACATGCACAAGCTCAAGTGCAGCGGCATGACATACAGGGAACTGGCAGAGATGTATGGTTTGTCTCCGTACACGATATACGGCAGACTTAGGCAACGTAGAATCCGTTAAGCTTGAGGTCCGCAGGGATGGCAACCAGAGGTGAGTCGATGTTTAAGGTAACAGACAAGTTGAAACTCGATGCAGAGGCGTTTGATAAAACAGCAGAGCAGTGAGCAAGCGCTCAGGGTACGGCGGAAGGGGAGCTGGTGTGTGGGAAACCGGCCTGCTCTGATAATTGATTTCAGGAGGGAAAAGCCATGGAAAACGACGTAAGAGTCCAGGCAGTACATACAACCCTCGATAACCTACATATACCCGCAGGTGCACTAATTACAAGGCTTTCGCACTTAGTAAACACCATGCGGACGTTAAGGACCTCGTTAGCTGATTCCGTCATGTGTCGCATCTACGCCATTGAGAAGCTAACGCGGCTAAATAGGCAGCTTACACTACCCGCCAGTGAGCAAGGCCCCATTGCTGTGGCGGTTAAGGCCGGTAACGCGCAGATTCAGCGTGAGCTAGAGGCGGTAATTTACGACTTGGCAACAATAACCCCGGATTACCTACAGGCCGAGGTAGTAGTCAACGTGGTAAAGGCTGCGCAGGAGGTCATGTACACTACCGAGGATATGCTTTCGACCATGCAAGCCTACTTTCCAGCCGGCGACCCACTCCAAAGGAGCCTGCGTAACTCTCTTGCACAGTTGTCGCTAGAGCTCACCGCCATAAGGGCAAAGCGAGCATATGAGGGTGAGTCCGCACATGGCATGGATTGAGCTCCACCAGACCTTACCCACGCACCGGAAGACGCTCGCAGCGGCAGAGATGCTCAATATTGCCCCGGTACATTTCATGGGGCACTTAGTTGCATTCTGGTTGTGGGCGCTGGATAACGTCCCTCACGGAGACATTTCGCAGTTGTCATCTAGGACGATCGCACGAGCGGCTCAATGGGAGGACTCTCCTGAGTCTTTCATAGACGCACTTTTGGCAGCGGGGTTTGTATCCCGCAGCGGTGATAGCACCAGTATCCATGACTGGCACGAGTACGCGGGGAAGCTCATCAGCAGGAGGGTTGCAGAGAGGGACAGGCAGAACCAGAGACGCATGGCACAAACGCAAGATGTACGCAGTGATGTACGCAGTACAAACGCCGTACATACGCAAGACATACGCAGTACGAATGCCGTACGTACGGCGTACGTACGGAAAAAATACTGCGGCACAGTACCCTACAGTACAGTACCTAAGGAGA
>QLUB01000265.1 GCA_018725205.1 candidate division NPL-UPA2 bacterium | reverse complement strand
GAACCTAGAACCTAGAACCTAGAACCTAAAAAAGAAAGGAGAAAATCTAAATGAAGACAAAACACCGAATACTTAGCGTACTGACCATCCTGGCCCTGGTGGCCAGCCTGACGGCGGTGATGGTCGCGCCGGTGGGGGCCGCGATAACTACGCCGACGGTCACACTGCCGGCACCGACAGACATCGCTGGTGTTGCTGGGACCTATACCATAACATTTAGCAATATGGTTGGTCTGGGCGTAGGCGACATCATCACCGTAACCTTCCCCGCAGGGACAGTCCCGACTGCGGGAGCTGTGACTATGCCAGCGGGTACAACGGTGAGTTTTACCCGTGTAGGAACGGTTGCCTTGTTGACGCTGACAGCAGGCGTCATCCCGCCAGGAAGTTTAGTCACGCTGACCCTCACGGCAACCAATCCCACGACAGTTGGCAGCAGGACACTGAGCGTGCGCACCACCAAAGAGCCGGTAGACGTGACCTCCACGGCTTACGTCATAAGGGGCATCGCGCTCAGCACGACCACCGCGCCGGCGGGGACCACGATCACTGTCACCGGCGCGGGCTACACTCCCGGACTTTCCGTGGATGTGCGTAGAACACTCGCGGGTGCAATAACCGTGATAGCCACCTCAGTGGTGAACCCCGCTGGGGAGTTCATCGCCACCTTCACCGCAGGAACTGGAACGGTGGGCCGAATAACCGCTATAGACGGTGCAGGTAGAATTATAGGCGACGGTGTTGATTTCGCGCTTACTCCTGCCGTAACCATCGCCCCGACCAGCGGGCCTGTGGGCACTTTGGTCACGGTGACCGGGATCGGCTTCGTCGTGCCCATCCCGGCGGCCATCCCGCCCGTCCTGGCCGTCCCGGCGACGATAACATTCGCAGGCGACCCAAAAATTGTTCCAACAGTTGTTAGTGCGACCACGCTGAGATTCCGCGTTCCGGCTACCACCCCGGGGGGAAAACTGGTAGTTGTGGCTGATGCCACTGCTACGTTTACGGTAAGTGCCAGCAGCCTTACCCTGACGCCATCCCGGGGGCCAGTGGGCACCACGGTTACAGTTAGCGGAAGCGGGTTTGTGCCGGGAGACACCATCACGGTCACACCTATAGGCGTCACTCCAATAAGTACGACCGCTGCTGCGGACGGCACATTCACCGCCACCTTCGCAGTTGTAGCAGCAACGACTGCTGTGACCGCTACGAGCACTACCCTTGCCACTACTGCTACGGCGCCATTCATCATCCCTGCGGCGGCACTCACCATATCCCCAACTAGAGGGGGCGTGGGAACCGTGGTGACGGTCAGTGGAAGCGGGCTTCCCCCCATAACCACTCACCACATTACCTATCTCGATAGGGGCGCAGGTACAACTGTAGTACTGGCACCGGTGACCACCGACAGCGTGGGTGCTTTCAGTGCTACCGTCACCATTCCCTTAAGTACCGCAGGTGCCAACATCATCGGCCTGATCCCTGCAGCAGCACTGCCAAAGACCTTCACCCTTACGCCAGCCCCAGTAGTCGTTGCGGTGGGTGATGCCCTGAGGGGGATCGAGGCTGTTCTGCGTCACAGCGTCTGGTCCTTTGACAATGTGACCAAGAGGT
>QLUB01000264.1 GCA_018725205.1 candidate division NPL-UPA2 bacterium | reverse complement strand
CCTCCTCGCAGCATATGGAGACAACCTTTCACCCACCGACGCCCGCAAAGAGTTTGCCCGGGCACTTCCTCGCACCAAGCGGGAACCTGATTGTGATCTAGAGCGCCCGAGATAATTCAATCGCCGCGGGCGCGACAAGGCGCCGGGCACGGGAGGACGCAATGGAAAAACGAGTTACCGTCGAGTACCAAGGCGGACAAGCGAGACTCTCAAACGAAGCCGTGGACTACATGCTCGCCAAGGTAGATGGCATCGAACTGTATGCGGAGCTGCCCTGTAACGACCGCGACGACTGCGGCACCTACGAAGCCTTAAAACGCACGATCCTTGATCAAGCGGCCGAGCGCGGGGTTTCTTCAGGCCGCCTGAGGTTTTGGTTTGACGAACGGGAGCCAGTAGCTGCCAAGAAACGCCAAGATATTGAGCGCTAAAAACAAGGAGGGCAATAATAATGGAAAAGCAGTTCCGTCAAATCGTGTCCATTCTCGACCGCGACGACCTCTCTGCGGAAACCAAACTATCCGCCGCGCTGTACGAGAGCACTCTCCCGCCGGCGCTTCTACGTCGCTTCGCTCGCCGATGCGTCGTGATGGCGGAGGCCGCCGCCGAGGCCGCCGTCGAAGCCGCAGAGATGCTCGATGACGTCTCCGCTGTGCCAGCGCAAGAGGCGGCCGAGACCGCAGCCGCCGCAGCAGCCACCGGGGACGTCCTGAAGGCCTCCCGAAGTGCGGTCGAAGCGATTGGGTGGGCCGCGTGGGTTTCTCCTCCTTCGGGGATGGCTCCGCAAGTGGCTATGGAGGCCGCATGGGCCGCCGCCGCGACTGATCAGGCTAGGATGCTCAAGGCGATGATTCTCGGTCGTCAGAGCGATCGAGACAATTAAAATGATTGCTTTGCACAATGTAGACAGGTATCTCAGATCTGCCGTTCATACCCCGTTTTTTCTCACGGTGGGAGACGAGGAGTATGAGGACGCCAAACGCGCTTGTGAGGCAGCAGGTTTCTCCGTCGTTCCAGTGAGCTCCTATTGCCGCGCCAGCGACAAGCGCCCCGACCTTGATCACCTCACCAACGACCTCATTCGTCTCGACACTAAAATTGTGGTTGTGGGCCTTGGCGAGTACCTAGCCCTCTGTGGCAGACGGGACGCCTACACCCACCTGCTGGGCCTGAAGGATCTAAACCTGCCCAGCGGGAAGGCGGTGCTGTTGCTGCGCGGCGTAACCGAGATAGTACAAGAACTTGTAGACCGAGACCCTCACCGCTTTGAAGATCGGCGAGTGGGCTTTGTTGGTGACGGTGTATCCACCTTGGTCGTGAACGTAACATCGGCCGACACAAATTCCCGTGCACATGAGGGCGTCAAGGCGCTGCTGGTCAAACTGGAAGCCGGAGCACGGGGTGATATCAGCGGAGAGTCTGCCATACGGTTTGACGACTCTCTGCTCGTTGGGCAATCCAGCACGGAGCCGCGCGATCAAAAACGGACAACCGAGAACGGCAAAAACAAACCATCCTACGACAGATAAATGCCCACACAGGGACGGCTTGCCTGTTTTATCCATCCATGCGAAAACAAGAGCTAGAGCGAGCTAGAGCGAGGTGTTTTCCTTAA
>QLUB01000263.1 GCA_018725205.1 candidate division NPL-UPA2 bacterium | reverse complement strand
ATCGGTTTCTGTTTTGCCGGGCTTTATCCTTTTCAATTAAATCACCTCGCCGTAGGAAGGTTAAATACAAGCAATACTATAAGCGATAGAAGCGTAGCCGCTGCGTATGGATTTGTGGTACGCTAAGGATACCACGTATTCCAAAAAATTACAAGGGGGTAAATTCTATGGAGGACAAATTGTTGTTTACCGTGCGCGAGGCGCGGGCTTTGCTCGGCATCAGCAGGTCGTTGTTTTACAAGTTAATTGGAACGGGCGCTATTCCTGTGGTGCGCCTTGGAGGGGCGGTGCGCGTGTCACGGGCCGCGCTTGAGCGTTTGACTGAGCAACCACCGCGTGACCAAAAGAAGTAATCCCTCAAGCAAAAATAAACCCCGGCTGGACAGGCCGGAGGCGGGAAGCGAGGTTATAAGTTATGAATATTGTACCACGTGAAACTGAAACTAACAAGCCGTTCCAAATAAATACCGGTGACACACACAAACTTTTTTTCAACGGGCAGGTTGTTGAACTGCGCGTACTTAAGACCGGCAAGACCGGCACAGTAAGCGGATACTTTAATAACTTCGCGCGGCTTACCGAAGCGGCCGCGCGCTGGTCAGGGCGTGCGCCGGCCGTGTATGTCACGCTGAACCCGGTTAATCCTGCGCTACTTGCGCGCGCAAGTAACTGCGCTAAAACCAACGCGACTGGTACCACGTCGGATTCTGATATTACAGCGAGGCGGTGGTTGCCTATCGACATTGACGCCATACGTCCGGCTGGTATTTCTTCAACCAACGAGGAGAAGGCGCACGCTGAGCAGGTTGTGCAAGCTGTTAAAGCTTTCCTGCAAGCGCGAGGTTGGCCTGAGCCGGTATTCGCAGACAGCGGCAATGGCTTCCATTTGCTGTATAGGGTAGACCTGCCAAACGACGATGGCAGTAGACACTTGCTGAAAGCTTGCCTAGAAGCATTAGACTTTTTTCACAGCAATGACGCGGCTAAAGTGGACCTGACCACGTTCAACGCGTCTAGAATCTGGAAGCTGTACGGCACGATGAGTTGCAAAGGCGATTCTACGCCTGACCGTCCACATCGGCAAGCTAAACTCCTGCATTTTCCGAATGGTGTACAAACCGTGCCGCCGGAGACGTTGCAGGAACTAGCCGCTTTGCTGCCTAAGCCAGAACCGGTGAGCGAAAAAGTAAGCTCATACAAGGCAGGCTTTGACCTAGATGAATGGATAGCACAACACGACTTAGACGTATCACATGAAAAAGACACGACTACTGGACACATTTGGGTGCTTAATGTTTGTCCGTTTAATGCCAGGCACACCGGCAAAAGCGCGTTTATAATGCGGCTAAAAAATGGTGCTATAGCCGCAGGTTGTCACCATAATAGTTGTAGTGGCAATGGCTGGCATGACCTGCGTGACATTTATGAACCAGGCTGGCAGGACAAGCACGGCGCAAGCGAAGACAAGCAAAATCAAGCACAAATGCTCATTGCTTTAGCCGCCGGGGTTGAGCTTTTCCACACGCCGAACGAAATAGGTTATGCTTCTTTTCTTGTGGATGGCCACAGGGAAACTTGGCCGCTGCGGTCGAGCGGCTTCCGGCGGTGGCTGGTGAAGCAGTTTT
>QLUB01000262.1 GCA_018725205.1 candidate division NPL-UPA2 bacterium | reverse complement strand
CCAAACTTCGTATTGCAGCGGATGGCATTTGCCGGTATCCGCGCCCTAGGCTTCCTCGGGGTTGCGCTCGTGTTGTCGGCCCTTGTTGTCGGCCTATGTAAAATCAGGCGAGGGTGTCGCGGCTAAGAACTTAGCCCGCAGTTCTGCTGCCACTATCGGTTGCACAAGTTCGTCCACCGACCCGCCAAGGCGGGCTACTTCCTTTACCAGCGACGAAGACAAGTAGGAATACCGGTTGTTGGTCATCATAAAAAGCGTTTCTACACCATCATCGAGTGTGCGGTTCATGAGAGCCATCTGAAATTCGTACTCGAAATCCGAGACAGCACGTAAACCCTTGATGATAATTTGCGCCTTCTCGCTCTGCATAAAATGCACTAAGAGACCGCCGTGATGTGTAACCACCACATTGGGGATATCTTGGGTAACCTCTTGCAGAAGCGCAATGCGCTCCCCCACTGAAAAGAGCGTGCTCTTGCTTTGGTTACTCATTACTACTACGCTTAGTCGATCAAAAACCCGGGCTGCGCGCAGTATGATATCCAAATGGCCATTGGTGACAGGGTCGAAACTACCGGGGTATACTGCTCTAAGCACGTTTACTTCCTCCCGCCCGCATATAATGGGACATGACGGTCTGCCCATAGTTCTTTACTTTAAGAAGCCTCAGTTTTCCTATTTCTGCCGGGAGTGACTCCTTCGCAAAGTGCTCAATTATCAGTGCACCGCGTGCGGCAAGTAAATCATACCGGTCAATCAGTTCGAGGACGTGCGCACCTGCCAAGTCACCATAAGGAGGGTCGGCAAAAACCACATCGAATTCTTGGCCTAAGAGCTCTGGCAGCACCTTTGTGTATGTGCCTATACGCACCCTAAGCACCAGAGGATCTATACCGAGACTGTCGCGGTTTCTGACAATAAGTGCCGCTGCGCGCGGCGACCGCTCTACGGCTACCACCGTGCGAGCGCCGCGTGATACCGCCTCAATGCCCATAGCTCCTGTCCCCGCGAAAACGTCAAGAAAACAACTCTCCGGTATAAGCTCACCTAGGCTTGAGAAAACTGCACCACGAGCTTTATCAGATGTGGGGCGTATGGCGAGATTATCTGCCATCTCAATGCGCCGTCCTCGTAAAGTGCCCGCAATAACTCTCACATAGCCAACCCCTTGTAACATATTGTACATGAGCGCAGCCAAATTGTCGCCCGTATTTGACTCTGCCCGAGCACGCAGGAAAGGCGGACCTCTCTGGGTCCGCCCTTAGGTTACACTGCGCTAACGAAGGGTGCCGCCACGGCCCGCCAGAGAACGCTCTGCCATCTCAATCATTTTGCGCACCATATGGCCACCGATAGCACCGGTATCGCGGGTGGTCATGGTTCCCCAATAACCGTCATTTGGGGTCTGAATGCCAAGCTCAGAAGCTACTTCATATTTGAACTGCTCCATCGCGTTCTTGGCTTGCGGAACTACGATCTGATTGCTGGTATTGTCGCTGCCTCTCGCCACGTTGATTGCACCTCCTTAGCTTTTTTTAGCAGTGAGATGAATTTGCACACCTAAGCGCGCGCGACTACTCCACAGAAAAAATATAGTAGTAAACTGGCTGTCCTCCGTTGAAAAATT
>QLUB01000261.1 GCA_018725205.1 candidate division NPL-UPA2 bacterium | reverse complement strand
ATGGCTATCTTTATCACTGCCCTCTTTACAGTGCCCATTATGTATGTCAGCGTTGTAGAAGGAATGGGGTTAATAGACGCAGATCTCCTAGAGATGGCAGCTGTCTATCGGCTTTCAAGGTGGACCCTGTGGTGGAGCATATATCTGCCTGCACTCGCAACCGCTATTTTAACGGGCTTTGCCTTCGCCGCAGGCACGGCTTTCCGTAAGACCGTCATGGCCGAACTTCTGGGCAGCAACGATGGCATTGGGTTCGCCATGGCTATGACACGTTTTAACTTAGACGCAGCGCGATTTTTCGCGTGGGTGGCAGTCTGCCTCGTAGTAGCGGGGGGCTTAGAATTTGTGCTTGTCAGTCCTGTGGCGCGGTACTTGCAGAGATGGCGCACTGTGAGCAGGGATGCAGGTGTGGTGCATGAATAGCTGGTTGAAGGCGAAAAAGGCCATGCCGCTTGTTTGGATGATAACAGGCACAGTCGCTTTCGCGTTGGCGTGGCAGATGATGGCTCAAGTCTACGGCCCGCTGCTTGTAGCCACGCCGGCTGAGACGCTAGAGTCTGCCGTCCGCTTGTTTACCTCGCCCCCTGCCGTAGCCGCTTTCTCTCGGACGTTCGGGAGAGTCCTGCTCGCCCTAGGGCTGCAAATCATTGCGGGTCTAGCGGTTGGGATGCTAGCTGGCTTTTATCCATGGGTAGAGGACCTGCTTAAGCCCGCGATCAGCATTTTGGTCGCTGTCCCCCCGGTGGCATTAGCTCTATTCGTAATATTTGTGTTTGGCGGCGGTGAGCGTCAGGTAGTGGCGGCAGCCGTAGCCTTAGGGTTTCCTTTGCTCTATGGCGGTGCCGTTACCGCCGTCAGATCCGTAGACCGGGGCTTACTAGAAATGCTGCGGGTTTTTCGCGTGCCGAAGGCCACGCAGTTGTTAGCCGCATATGTACCGGCAACGTTGTATTCTTTGTTGCCTAGTATCCTGCTTGCAGCAGGGCTAACCGTGCGGCTCCTGATCATGGCGGAAGTTATTGTGGGCGTAGACAGAGGGATTGGGCAGGCCTTAAGCCAAGCGCGGGTACATATGGCGACGGCAGAAATCTTCGCTTGGATGCTGGTGATGGCCGCGACCGTGCTCTTGATTGAGGGAGTTATGCTTTACTTGGTCAAAAGCCATGTGCTGGCATGGCAAGCGAGGAGGTAGGCGCGTGATAGAGTTTAACGGGGTTACTAAGTCGTTTGGCAAGCGCACTATTTTAGACTCTGTATCCCTTAAGGTAGAGGAAAAGCAAATCTTAGCTATCTTAGGACCCTCAGGTATCGGCAAGACGACGGTTTTGAGAATGGCTGCCGGCACAGTAAAACCCGACGCTGGTCAAGTTCGCTCCGACAGGCAACGTATCGGCTTTATTTTCCAAGAACCGCGGCTGTTGCCGTGGCGGACTGCGCTCGGGAACGTCACACTGGTATTGCAAGACCGGGGGCACACACGCGACGAACAGGTAGGCAGAGCAGGGGCCATCCTCAAGCGGCTGGGGCTGCAAGGCTTTGAGCACTATTATCCCGCGCACCTGAGCGGGGGAATGCGGCAAAGGGTGGCCATAGCGCGAGCCTTTGTGCTTGACCCGGACCTAGCTTTGCTCGATGAGC
>QLUB01000260.1 GCA_018725205.1 candidate division NPL-UPA2 bacterium | reverse complement strand
ATACATGGCCGCTGGTGCTGGCCTGGCTGGTTGCGGCGTACCTGCCCGACTTCCCGCATCCGATTCTATTACTTGGTGGACTTCAGGGATCTGGGAAAAGCATAGCGGCACGTGTCCTGATAAGCCTCTTCGATCCATCGCACGCGCCGTTACGAAGCCAGCCGCGCGATGAGGAGCATTGGGCTGTTTCCGCGGCCGGGAGTTGGGGCGTGGCGCTGGATAATTTGTCGGGGATATCTTCCTGGTTAAGCGACTCGCTGTGCCGGTCGGTGACGGGCGACGGTTTGGTTCGACGTGCGCTGTTCACAGACAGCGACTTGGCGGTGCTGTCGTTTCGGCGTGCGGTGATTCTCACGAGCATCGACCTTGGAATGTTGCGAGGCGACCTGGGCGACCGTCTGGTGCTGGCGGACCTGGAACCTATATCCGACACCCATCGCCGTGCCGAGGCCGACTTGGACCGCATATTGGCCGAGAAGCGGCCGCGCATCCTGGGTGCATTGCTGGACACCCTGGCGGCGGTACTGGGACGTCTGCCGGCCGTGCAATTGAAAGCGATATCTCGAATGGCGGATTTTGCCCGAGTGTTGGTGGCACTCGATGACGTAACCGGTGGTGTGGCGATGGGGTTATACATGGCTCAGAGGGACCGAGTGGCGGGCCACGTGTTGGATTCGGATTCGTTCGGTATGGCTATCGTGTCGCTGATGGAAAAGCACCCTTTCTGGCGTGGCACGGCCGGAGATTTGCTTGGGGAATTAACACCCACGGAACACACACCCCGAGGGTGGCCGAAGAACGGGCAAGCGGTGTCAGGACGATTGCGCCGCCTGCTGCCGGCACTGGAAGCCCATGGGGTGACAGTCTACATTCCCCGCGAGCGAACGAGGCGTGGACGCGTCATCGAGCTGACCACAAGGGGGGTGTGACAAGTGTGACGATCGTCACACTCGTCACAGTCGTCACAAAAGCCCGAAAACCTCGGGAAAATGAGGGTTTTCTTGGTGACGCATCGAGCTGACCACAAGGGGGGTGTGACAACTGTGACGATCCCCGTTTGGGGGATGTCACACTAAAATTTGCAAAAAACGCGGGAAAAACGGGGTTCGGTGACAAGTGTGACAAGTGTGACGATCCTTTCCCTCTGTTAAATAGTGAGGTAAATAAGAGTAGATAAGAGCAGAAAGGCTTATATGGGTAACAGGGGTCGTGAATTAAGGGGTAGGGAAAAGATCGTCACACTTGCCTCACTTGTCACGGAAGGCCAAAAACCTCGGGAAAATCGAGGTTTTCGCTGTGACGATGTGTGACGATGTGTGACGATCCCCGCACGCATGCGGCGGGGGAACGGGAATGAAAGGCAACCGGCAAGGTGGATCTTACTGACCTGCAACGGCGTTCCGTACGGGCACCCCGTTGCAAGTCGCACGTAAACCCCGCTGACTGGATTGACATTCCGGCGCCCAACCGTCCGGGCTGGCTCCGCACGACTTGCCGCGTTTGCGGCGTCTTTGTTGGCTATCGTCCGATCGAACGGAAAAATCTGTCTACTCAACGAAAAACGGGGTTTCGTAGACGTAGACAATGTAGACAGCCGTAAATAATAAATGCCATCGTCAGTATCAGGATTCCAGCAAAGC